>JALZUF010000217.1 GCA_023301785.1 Alphaproteobacteria bacterium
CAGCGGAAATGGTGATTATCCGCTTAGGATATGCGGCTGATCTGCCTGATCCTTCTGATTTGATGAAGAAGCTAAAAAAAAATGATGGTGTAAGCGCGGCACTTTCATCTGCGAAGGGTGCGACAGCGTCAAGTCCTGCAAATGTTACAGCCATGAATCCTAACACTACATCCATGGCTCAAGACAATCCCACTACAATACAAAATGAGCAGGTGCAAAATTTGGCAATTAAAGCCGAAGTGCAGGATAGTGGTAATAATCTTCCTGTCCCCGAAATTTTAACAATGCGTGATGTTGTTCAAGCTCTTGAAAATTCAGGAGAAATGGTGATTGCAACACATGTTACTATGTACGCGCATCTTGTGAAAATTAAAGATCAAGCGATAGAGTTTCGTCCTGCAGAGGGGGCTCCAGAGCGCTTAGCGCAAGACTTATCTCAAAAACTGAAAGCCGCAACGGGTGAGCGTTGGGTTATCTCTGTTTCTGATGCGCAAGGCGAACCGACGCTCGCGCAACAAAATGATCAAGCTGAAAATCAATTAAGAAACCATATTCTGGAACAACCATTGGTAAAAAATATCGTGGATTTGTTCCCTAATGCACAATTAAAAGAAATAACTTCTAAAAAATAAGACGAAATAAGGAAATATAGTAATGAATATCGCTAAAATGATGCAACAAGCCAAACAAATGCAGGACAAAATGCAAGAAATGCAGGAAAAATTGGGTGAAGTTGAAGTTGAGGGGCAATCTGGTGGTGGCATGGTTCAGGTGAAGATGACCTGCAAAGGCGAGGTGCGCGGCATTAGTTTAGACGAAACGATTCTTGTACCTTCAGAAAAAGAGGTTATTGAAGATTTAATCAAAGCAGCTCTTAATGATGCTAAATCAAAAGCCGATGCAAAAATGGCGGATGAAACAGGAAAAATGATGGGTGACATGGGACTTCCTGCTGGCACACAGCTTCCTTTTTAATTCATTATGAAGCTTGTTACTTGGAATATAAACTCGGTTAGATTACGTGCGCCTATCGTGGTGCAATTAATGCGTGAAGAAAAATCAGATATTATTTGTCTACAAGAGACAAAAACGCCTGATGAATTTTTCCCGCATGAAACGTTTGAAGCGGAAGGCTACAAGCATATTCATATCAATGGCATGAAAAGCTATAACGGTGTTTGTATTTTATCAAAACGTCCTTTTAATAAGCCAACTGTTCACTCACGCGTTCAAAAAGAAGATTGCCGCCATATCAGTGTGAGTTTTGACGATTTTGACCTTCATAATCTGTATATTCCCGCAGGTGGCGATGAGCCAGATCGTAAAGTTAATGAAAAATTTGGACACAAACTTGATTTTATAACAGAGATGACGGAAGTATTTTCTAAAAATTACACATCAAAAAAGCCAGTTATCACAGTAGGTGATTTTAATATTGCGCCTCGTGAGCATGATGTGTGGTCATCAAAACAACTTCAAAAAGTGGTGTCTCACACGCCAATTGAAATTGAACATCTTGCAAAAATGTATGCTTCGTTAGATTGGCAAGATGCAATTCGTCATTTCGTTCCTGATGAAGAAAAATGTTATAGCTGGTGGAGTTACCGTAACCGTGATTGGAAGAAATCAAACCGTGGCCGCAGGCTAGATCATATCTGGGTAACACCACCGTTAGTGCCTAAACTCAAAAGCTATAAAATTTTAAATCATTATCGTGATCTTGTTAAACCTTCGGATCATGTTCCTGTGATGATTGAAGTAAATAAATAAACATTAATTTAAGCCATGTTTCGATTTAATAAAATCGTGCCATTCATTAAGTTCAACTTCTGTGATGCCGTTTATGTCCGATCCAAAATAGTGACCATAGCCATCCCCTACAAATGGGACGTGTGAAGCTGCCGAATTATAGAGCGTTCCTACGCTTGTATCAAAAGCAACACTTGTTAACCCTTTGGTATGGCCTGTCTCAATAGATTCGAACAAAATACCGTCAATATACAATTTGGCCAAAACAGAATTTGCATTCGGGTCATTGTAATCAAGTAGGAAAGTATAGGCATGCACTTCATTGTCATAGGCTATTAATTTCCTACCGGTTTCTACTATGCCACCATCAGCACTGTGTACATAAGCGGCTTGAGCAATATAATAAGCGTGAACCTCAAAGACATCGCCCATATCTAAATATTTAATATATTTGCCAATGGCGTCAGCATGATTAAAGCTTAAGCCTACGCAATCAAGGGCGTCTTGTTCTGTCGAGTGGAGTCTGCCGTAAACACTGCTTCCTGGTTCTTGTGTCATGTAATAGGTTCCACTGACCATGCGAGTGTTTGTATCCTCTCGCAATGGCAATAGAGATTCTGGTGGAAAGCTTAACCACATAGTCGCAACACCATTCGTAAAAGAGGTTGGGAACTCACCAATCCAATCTGTAATTTTAACACCACTTCGTCCCAATCGCCCATCAGTTCTAAAAGAGCGTTCATCAAATACTGTGGCACCACCTGCGTTGTTATCTATTCTCGGTGCGCAAGTATTCGCATTATTTGTTCCTGGCTCAATGAGTTCAACAAAAAATGCCCAACGGTTAAAATCATCAATAGTATCTGGAGAGAAAACTGTAAAAGTGCCAGAGCCTGTATTGCTAATATCAATTTCATTTGTTACTGAAACGCGATCGGCTTCGGTTGGAAAAAATTTAAAGAAATTACTGTTTACATCTTCAACAATATAATCTGTGTTTTCATTTAATCCAGTTGGGAGTGTTGAGTTGGCATGGGCAAGAACGCGTACACGATCCCCATCATTTAACAAATGGCTGTTTGATCGAATTTGATTAGATGAAGTATTAACGTTAGATGTAAGACAGAATGCTTTTTTATTCCCAGTTTCTAAAAATTGTTCAAGTCGGCAGACATGGGTTTGCATGATAATACGTTTTTCGCCGCTTTCTTGTTTGAATTGTAGGCGGGGCGTACTACCAAAAACATCTAGATTATAACTTTTAGAATGAACATCATATCGCCCTGTACCTTTTGGATCACGGACTTGTAAGCGATTGTATGTGTGTTTACGGCCTTGTGAATCTACTTTTATTTGGTGGAAGGTATGACGGTTGTTACTATCTAGGGGTTCAACGCGATATTCATTATCAGTTTCATTATAAAGATATTGAATTAACTCATCTGAATACATCGTATGCGTTCCAGTTCCTTGAGACGTTAAATCTATTTCATTTTGACGTTGTGCAAAATTTTGAACAGGGAAAATATTCTCACTTGATAAAGCGTGATCTAAGCCAATGTTGTCGACAGGTTCAGGATATATTTTATACTTTGTGCCTGTGGTTGGGGAGAGGTAATAAGGCATATTTTCGCTTAAGCCTGCGGGCAAAGTACCTGTTGTTGAAAAATAAACAGCATTACCTGAGCACGATGTCGCCGTTGTAAACGCTTTAAATTGTAAGTCGAAGCCAACATCGATTTCGTTTGTTGTTGTTTCAATGTTGGGTGCTGTGAAATCTTGATTAACTGTGATACTCGAATTGTTAACATTATCTGGAGTGAAGGCTGCAAAGATGAAAGGAAAGTCAGATAACGTTGTAATCACAGGTTGAAAAATTGTACCAGAATTTTGGCGCGGGGATAGGCCGCGTCCTAATGTAAGAAGCATGATCGGTGGTGTCCTTAAATAAAAAAGCGAGCTACCGAAAGGGCGCTCGCACGTTAAAAAAATTACAGTGGTGGTGTGAATTATCTAGACAATAGCAAAATTAAAAGAACAAATCAAGAACAATTTTTAATTGTTGATCTGACCCGCAGCAATTATCTTACCTGTACGGCCATTTTGCTGTGCTAAGAGGACATACTTACTGTTGGTTGTGAAATTTGATACATCATAACTCATATTTTTGCCTGTCCCGTCCCACGTTCCTAAAGAAATAATATTCTCAACTGGGTTCGTATACTTCACGGTACGTCCTCTATTTTCTCCACTTGGGATTGATTGCGTATGTGAATTTCCAACAATGATAAGATTAATAGCATAAACACTGTTACTCGGTGTTTCTGGTAAAGAAATCTTTAAGTTTTTATTATCTAAAGTAAGACCAATAGTTTTAATTGCGGCCTGTTGGTTAATGCTTTTTATAATTTTACCATGGCTTGAGCCAACCATTGTATCTTCTCCATTAATCACAATTTGCGGCGTATAGGGGCCGCGTGATTGTAACGTCCTGACATAGCTGCGTTGGCGCGTTGAACAAAATTCTTTTGAAAGAGTATCTTCCCAATGAAGATGATTCCAATAGGTCACGTTGCAACTAAGCGCAATTATATTGCTATTTTCTTCCTGTAATTGAGTAAGAATTCTATCTGCAGGCGGACAAGAGGAACAACTTTGCGAGGTAAAAAGCTCTAAAACAATAGGGGCATCATTACTAATATCTGCTTTACTATCTTGGACATTACTCAAGGTCGTAAAACCAATTCCAGCCAAGACTATAAAAACAAAATATTTCATATCATAAAAACCCTATTGTTATTTGCTAAAGTATATTCGGTTACCATTCTATATTGGTTACATCGTGCGCTTCCGATGCTTATTGATCTCCCATAAAGCAATGCACAATCCGCCTAACATGAGCCATCCAATTACACCATACAAGCCATAGCGAATACCACCCTCAGTCTCTGTTAGATAGCCTATAAATAAGCCAGAGGGAATAAAGAATAACTGTATGAGTAAGCTCTTCGTTGATAAGATTGTGGCACGCCTTTCTGAGCTAACACGACTATTAATTGCATTATCAACGCGTGGGTTCGATAACCCATAAGCACAAGATCCAGCGATCATGAGCAAGCCAACACCCAGATAACTTACAAAATATCCACTAATCGCGCAGACAATTAGAACGACTATAAAAATAATTGTAAGCATTCTAATATTGCTGATACGGCCATCTATCCTATGCCCAAGTTGGCTGGACAGGCCACCAAGTCCTGCCCCAACGGCCATTAATATACCAAAATAATATTCAGGAATCTCAAGCGCCATATAGTAAGGTTGCTGTGACCACATCAATAATTTTGTACCACTAAACAACACGGCCGCAAAAATAATGATAAACGCAATCTCCTTATGGCCATGTAATGCATATTTCATTGTTAAGGCCATATCTTTGAATGGATTGGAATTAACAGCGCTTTTTGCACGTGGTGGCTCAACCATTTTATACGCAAAATATAAAGCAGGCATACACGCTATAATCTCTACATAAAAAGGATAGTGCGGATTAAGGCTATATAAAAAACCGCCTACGATTGATCCTACGGCAAAGCTGTATAGACCAACGGCAACACGCCGTCCTTCACGCTTACTGAACTCATTCTCTTTACCTTGCGCCAATAAACTATCGTACAAAAAAGCACTATTCGTTCCAGAGAATAAACTAACCGCAACACCAAGAATGCCTTGTGCAATAAACGCATCAGTAAAACTATCGGCAATAACAAGCATGGCCATCCCTAAGATATAGGTGATCGCCGCAAGCATAAGCACGCTCTTGCGTCGCCATACATCAGATAGCCAACCAGAAGGCACTTCCAATGCGACAATAACAAAGGCAAAGAAAGCTTCTGCTATTAAGAAGTCTTGGAAACTTAAACCAATATGATTTTCAAAATAAGGAATCAAAATTGCGATACAGCATAGAAAGTTTAAGCTGATGGTATAGTAGTTTAATAAATTTGCATTTCGCTCCATAACTCTCCTCCATATTTTATTTTTAATTCAGGCATACCTTGGGTATTGGTGCGGCTATAGGTTAAGCCGTCAACAAAATCGCCATTAGGTAATTCATGATCAAATTTGGCACGGCCTTCTTGTTCAAACCCTAATTTTTGAATAACATTTTTGCTTTTCTCATTACCATCAGCATGACCAATCATCACTGCGCGTGCATTCAATGCCTCAAAAGCAAAGCGTGTAAGGGCATTGGCAATCTCCGTCGCATAGCCTTTGCCTTGTTCAGATTTACGAATCCAGTATCCAACTTCAAAGCGGCGTGTAGACCAGTTGAAACGGTGTAAACCACTAGAACCAATAAATTTCTTATTGGCGTGGTCAAACGCAAAAACCATCATGTCTTTGCGCAGTAAAAAATTGGCATATGACTCACGACATATTGCTTCGGTGTTTTCGATTGTGCTGTGGTTCTTAGTCCACGGCATCCATTGCGCTAAATCATCATATGTCTCTTCAATGGCATCAAATGCCTTTTGTCCGTCACCTGCCATTGCAGGGCGAATGAAGAGCCTTTCTGTTAAGATTGGCATTGGTACATCAATTAAGGTGTCTTTATTTATATTACTCATCGTTCTTTCCTTTAAAAATATCTTTTAAAGGCTGAGAAATATAAAAACACTGTGGGGGTAGGAGGTATATTTATCAGCCTGTTAAAAGACTGATAATTGTTGAATTTCAGTCAGATATGCGCGCAGAATTGCCGAGCACGGAATTAATCGGTGCTTGTTTGGTTTCATAGTGCCATCTGTTATTAAATTTCAACATGAGATTAGTTAAACATGAAAAATGTATTTTGTAAAATAAAATATTGTGGTGAAGCTATTAGCGCATAAAAAAACCGCCCTATGAGGCTATTCTCATCAAGGCGGCTTTCGAAGTTTAGAGTTGAGTTGCCTCTAAATTATTTATGCTTTGGCTTTACGTGCCGCAGACTTACGATCTGTTTCCTTAAGGTGAACTTTACGCAAACGAAGATTCTCTGGTGTGACTTCAACCAGTTCGTCATCGTTAATATATGCGATCATTTCTTCTAATGACATACGTTTTGCAACATTTACTTTAACGGCTTCATCGGTACCAGAAGCACGAACGTTCGTAAGTTGTTTCCCTTTAAGGATGTTTACTTCTAAGTCATTATCACGGTTGTGTTCACCAATGATCATGCCTTCATATACTTTTTCCTGATGGTCAACCATCATGACACCACGGTCTTGAAGATTGAAGATTGCGTAGGCAACCGCTTCACCTGTCCCGTTTGAAATTAGCGCACCGTTACGGCGTCCGCCAATATCACCTTTGTATGGGCCATAATGGCTAAAGATACGGTTCATAAGGCCTGTACCACGTGTATCTGTTAGGAATTGTGATTGATACCCAATCAGGCTTCGTGAAGGTGCATTAAAAATAACGCGTGTACGACCAACACCAGAAGGACGCATATCTGTCATCTCTGCTTTACGCTGTGTCATTTTTTCAACAACAGAGCCGGAGTATTCATCATCAACATCAACAGTCACTTCTTCGTATGGTTCTGTTTGTTTGCCATCTTCGTCAGTTTTGTAAATAACGCGAGGGCGAGACACGGTCATCTCAAATCCTTCACGGCGCATTGTTTCGATTAAAACACCTAATTGTAATTCGCCACGACCGGCCAATTCAAAGGCATCTCTACCATCAGATTCACTAACTTTAATCGCAACGTTTGTCTCTGCTTCGGCCATCAGGCGTTCACGGATCATCGTTGATGTTAGTTTCTTACCTTCTTGTCCAGCATACGGTGAATCATTCACTGTAATTGTCACCGCCATTGTTGGTGGATCAACAGGATCAGAAGGAACAGGGATAGTCACACTTGTGTCACAGATTGTATCAGCAACAGATGTCTTCACCATACCTGCGATACAAACAATGTCACCAGCAACGGCTTCTTCAACCGGTACACGGTCAACGCCGTTATAAGAGAATAGTTTTGTAAGGCGGAATGTTTCAACTGTTTTACCATCAAGTGAGATCGCTTTAACAGGCATGTTGACTTTGGCAACACCAGAATAAATTTTACCAGTTAATGTACGACCAAGATAAGCATCAGCGCCAAGTAGAGTAGACAGCATTGTAAATGGTGCAGTCGTATCAACATCTGGTGCAGGAACATGATCTAGTACAAGCTCTAATAATGGGTGAAGGTTTTCACGTTTTCCATCAAGCTCAAGATCACACCAGCCATCACGACCAGAGGCATAAAGAACAGGGAAGTCTAATTGCTCGTCAGTTGCATCTAATGAGGCGAACAAATCAAACACTTCATTCAGAACTTCATCAGGGCGGGCATCACCACGGTCAACTTTGTTAATCATCACAACAGGACGCATACCAAGTTTAAGGGCTTTACCAAGAACAAATTTTGTTTGCGGTAATGGGCCTTC
This sequence comes from Alphaproteobacteria bacterium, assembly GCA_023301785.1. GTDB lineage: Bacteria > Pseudomonadota > Alphaproteobacteria > Micavibrionales > Micavibrionaceae. The sequence goes on from JALZUF010000217.1 coordinate 8,235, forward strand.
AGCGGCATCATTAAGCAAAATAACACCGTCACACATACTTAAAACGCGTTCAACTTCGCCACCAAAGTCAGCGTGTCCAGGCGTATCGATAATATTGATACGTGTGCCATCCCAATTAATAGACGTACATTTTGCCAAAATTGTAATACCACGCTCTTTTTCAAGATCGTTAGAATCCATGACGCGCTCATCAACTTGTTGATTGTCGCGGAAAGATCCACTTTGTTGCAAAATTGAGTCAATCAGAGTGGTTTTACCATGGTCAACGTGAGCAATAATCGCGATATTGCGGATATTTTTTGGGTCTTGTGTCATAAAATGTACTTTCTATAGCTATATTGCGCTGTTTCTACAGGGTTTTTCAGGTAAAAGCCAGAATAAAATGCCCCTTTAATCTTAACTTGTTCCTAATTTTTCTCACCTACAATTGTATGTAGGGAAGTGCGTCTATTTCATTATGAGGTAGCGCGTTTAAACGGAAAATCGATTTAGGGGTAAATTATGGTTTCCGATAATATTTTAACAGGGTCGCAAGGCTCACAGTTATTTGCTATTCAACAGACCTCACGGGCGTTGGATGTAGCACAATCGCGCGTATCTTCCGGTAATCGTGTGAATAGTGTCCTTGATAACCCTCAAAGCTATTTTACTTCTTTTTCGTTACAATCAGATGCCGTACAGCTAAACCGTGTTTTGGACAATATTGGTCAAAGCGTACGCACAATTCAGCTCGCGGAAGCTTCAGCTAACACATTGAATGACTTGTTAGGTTCTGCACGAAATGCCGCACAAAATGGCAGAGATAATTTGCAAAATGATGCCCAAGATTTGGGTGCTAAGATTTTGAGCGATGCGCCCGTTATTTATTATCGATTAGATGAAACAAGTGGCAACATAGTAACCAATTTAGGGTCTGCTGGCTCAACCTTAGACGGAACAA
>JALZUF010000218.1 GCA_023301785.1 Alphaproteobacteria bacterium
GCCATATCCGCCAAAATCACCACCGCATAATCTGTCATTTTTGAAAGCTTAAGCATTCGCTCCTCCATCAACATTAAATGTTGCCCCTGTAATAAAACCGCTTTCATCACTGCCTAGGAACACGGCCATATTGGCGATATCTTCTGGTTGGCCATATCGTTTTAAGGCGGTGGCATCTGCTTGCTCAGTATTACCAGCTGCGGGGTTCATATCTGTATCAATAGGGCCAGGCATAATGGCGTTCACCAAAATATTGTCTTCACCCAGATCCTGCGCCCAACTGCGCGTTAAGCCAGTTACTGCAAATTTAGATGAGTTGTAAATCCCAACATTGGGGAAAATAGCGCGTTCACCAAGAATAGAAGATAGATTTATAATACGTGCGCCCGATTTCAAATGCGGCACAGTTAAATGCGTTAAAGCATAAACACTGCGTACATTTACATTTAAGACTTTATCAAAATTTTCTAAAGAGGCCTCATTCAGTGCCGCTTCGGCATTATCGGGATTTGAGGCATCGAATTTAATCGCTTTGGCTTTGCCGCCATTTTCAATGATTTCGGCCACAACTTCATCCGCCTTATCACGTGAAGAATTATAAGTCAGGGCGACAACTGCGCCTTCTTTTGCGTAATGTCTTGCTATAGAAGCACCAATGCCACGGCTACCGCCCGTTATAAGGGCAGTTTTATTTATTAATCTCCCGCTGTTTTGAGGCATATTTGCAAACCATTCTCAACTGTCCTCACGCTTGCGCGCATGACGATATTTAATAAAGGACTAATTTAGTCTTGATTGTGTCTGTTTTACGCTTTTTTCAACAAAAATCAAGGGGTTGCGCCTAAAAAAGAGACAAATTTGTCCATAATCCAGCCATTAAGGGAATATAAATTCTTTTGTATGATAATAAGAATAAGGGGACAAATTATGAGTAAAATAGATTTAGCAGAATTTCAAAGAATTGCGGCACCAAAACCAGTCGTAGAAATAAGCGTTGCAAAGATAGATAACGCCTATGAATTAAAGGCTATGCCACAATAAACGGGTTTTTCATTTCGGTATCTTCAATTTCAACCACCCATAAATCTGGGTCACGCTGAATAGCGCGTGCGATATACTCATCCGCCTTCATTTCTTCAATAACATCGTCTTGAAAAACATTCACCCAACCCATCACACCGTCTAAATCACGTTGTTGGGTTAGTAATTTTGTATTTTGCCGATCAGCAACCAGCTTTAACAACACAAGCCCACCCATTTTTTCACCCTTTTGAGTCACATAGACCCCTATCCCTAATTGAGATAGTTCACGAATTTTGGCTTCTAGCCATACGTGTGTAGGTGTGCGGGGTTCTTCAGAAAACAAGAATAACTACTTTTTGATTTTCTTGCCATACAGCTCTAAACGGCATTCAATCAACTCATAACCAAGGTCTTCTGCAATCTTTTGCTTCATTTTTTCGATTTTCTCATTCTGAAATTCGATAACTTTTCCTGTTTCCAAGTCGATTAGATGATGGTGATGCTCGGAATTAACCTCGTAACGTGCATGATCGCTGTCACTAAATTCGTGACGGAAAACCAAGCCCAACTCATCAAGCAATCCAAGGGTACGGTAAACCGTTGCCATAGAAATCGATTTATCTTGGTTCTTTGCACGGTCATAAACCTCTTCAACAGACGGATGATCCTTCGCATGCGCGAGCACATCCAAGATAACTTTCCTTGGTTCTGTCATTTTTAGGCCAGCATCAATACATTTTTGCTCAAGATTTATGGTTGTCATGTTTTATTTCCCTTATATTTCAGCAATGATAATAAGGGCTAAGGATAAATATATCAATTATTCTTTACGGTACGACTGCTAGAGAAGCTCATTTTTACGGTTGTGCCGACACCCTCTTTGGATTTAAGCGAAAAAACACCGCCATGCAGCTCCACCATAGCCTTTGCCAACGGTAAACCAAGGCCTGTTCCTTGATATATTTCACTGTGAGTCGAGGGATCATGGATCTGACCAAACGGCTCCATCGCGTCTTTGATACGATCCTCAGGAATACCGACCCCTTGATCCGCCACATCAACCTCTATCTCATTCTTAGCATTTAAGGATGTAGAGACTGTGATTGTTCCCCCGTTTAAAGAATATTTAATAGAGTTTGTAACTAAATTGATCAGAATTTGTCTAATGAGTCGCGGATCAGCGTACAATTTTGGGATATCATCTTGGTAGGCTTCTTTAATTTGAATCCCGCTATTCGCACTTCTGGACTTCATAATCCGCATTAAAATTTCAATCAATCCATTGAGATCAATTTCTTGTTCATCTAACTCAATCTTACCCGCCTCAATTTTAGACATATCTAAAACTTCGTTGATGATTTCCAACAAGTGCTTAGCACTCATAAAGACATCGCCAAGATATTCATTATATTTTGGATTGCCCAATGGGCCAAAGGATTCGTTCATCATCATTTCAGAAAAACCAATGATGGCATTTAAAGGCGTTCTTAACTCGTGGCTCATATTTGCAAGGAATGATGATTTCGCATTATTGGCTGCATCCGCGCCTTCTTTTGCGAGCTTCAACGACATATTAATTTGCTTCCATTTCGTGATATCAACAATTGTTGTTACCTGAAATTTTCGGCCATGACTTAATTTTAAAGTTGCTGTCGTAAAGGCCGTATTGGCAATTGTGCCATCTTTACAAAAAATCTTAACCTCGCCAGATTCACGCTCTTCTGTTTTGATGAAATTATTAAACATAAGTTTTGCTGGCGCGACTTCATCATCGGTAACGAATTCTAGGAAATCAACACCGATAGTTTCCTCATGCGGCCAGCCATAAATACGCTCAAAACTATCGTTAATTTTTATGATACGGCGGTTTCGGTCAAACACCAAAATACCAACTTCTGACGCATCAAAAATAGAGGTTAGCAATGACAGAGCATCATCACGTTCACGCTCAATAATAGAGATATCAGTCGTGCTCGGTTGTGAAATAATATCGAGAAAAATAACGTTATTATCATCATCGCAGACTGGACTGATCCAATATCCAGATGATTGCATTTCATTTAATAATTCTGGTAATGCGGGAAGTGTTACAGGCACGTTTTTCGTATAGCTCACATCAAGAGATTCATGCATATGCGTATAATTTATATTGCTTAAAACTTCTCTAAGTGTTTTCCCAACTAGATCTTCTGCGCTTTTATTGAAAAATTTAGACGCAAGCTTGTTAACAGTTGCAATGACAAATTCATCATCCACCCTCTCAACCAGATACCTTTTTACGGGCATTTGATCAAACAACGACTTGTGATCTATTATATTTTTTTCTGACATCGAATTATTTCGAACCTATAAATCTTTCTAAAGGACTGATATCCAAAAACTTTAAAATGGCATCTTTATCTTCCATGTGATTATTCAAATCATTCTGCATATTCTTAAGCAACTCATCAACTTCATCACCACTAATGGGTTCAGACAAACAGCAAGAAATTGTTAAATTTTCTGTGTTCTCTTCATCTCTTTCTAAAAATTGTTGCAGACGCATAATCGCCGCCTCGGAACCGACCATATCCGTATGCTTTAAACTCAACAGATACATCCCTACCCCTAAATAATAAGCGTCATCAAAAGGACGAATGCATTCTTTAATATTACTAGCAACAACCAAAGCAGCATGATGCGTATTTGAAACATTAGAAAATTGATCTATACGAACCATAACCAAAGAAAATGGATTTCCATTACGGCGAAGGCGTTCCATCTCACGATCTAAATCGTTGTTTAATTGTGCTGTTGGCGTTAAGCCAAATTCATCTTCGTTAAAGTTATTACCGCCCTGCTTATTCAAGCTTCGCAAGCTTGCTAAAAATGAATCAAATAAATTCTTAAAATCCAAGAAATCCTCATAACTTGGTTTTTCATTCATCTTGATATAATCAATAAATCCCTCTGCCACATGAATAAGAGTTGAGTGAATTTTAACAACGCCTGCTATCATTTTTTCGTCATGCTCATGATTAGCAACCCAATGATCAAAACTTGTTGGATGTGAAAAACTGGCAGGCAGTGGTGATGAAGTGTTGTAAGCAATAGATACGGCAATACAGCCGAACCAATCCGTGTAATCCGCTAGGATTGTCTGGATTTCTGATAAACTAGATTTCACATGCAAATCATCTGACATGCCACTATTCTATATGAAATCGTTAAAGAAAAAATAAATTATTCGTAATTAATTGCCCATAATTGAACAATGAATTAATCAACCAGCCACTCTTTACGTAACTCATCCAAAGTACCCGCTTTAATCGCTTCACGAACCTCGCGCATAAGCTGATTGATAACAGCAACATTATGTTGTGAAACAATCTGATAAGCCAGCATTTCTCCCGCTTTGAACAAATGATGGATGTACGCCTTTGAATAATCACGACTACAAGAAATATCCATTGAGGCGTCCAATGGCTCTGGGTCATCCTTGAATTTCGAGTTTATAAGGTTGATACGCTCATTCGGAGCACCCTTCATAAGCGCCATACCATGCCTAGCAATACGCGTCGGCATCACACAGTCAAATGTATCTATGCCGTACTTAACGCTCTCAAAAACATCCTTAATGCGCCCTATCCCTAGGAAATGGATTGGTCTATCTGGGTGATTAATGTGCTGTATGGATTCTAAAATGCCGTACATTTCATCATCACTACCCCCTAAGCAACCACCGACGGCTGTACCAAAGAACGGGCGATCCGCGACATATTCCGCACTCGTTTTACGTAAATCATGGTATATACCGCCTTGGATAATGCCGTACAACCCTTGCGATCCGTCATGCATTTCATCAAACGCGTCTAAGGAACGATCACCCCAACGCATACTCATTTCCATGGATTTGGCTGTGTAATCACGCGTAACCTGATACGCCGTACATTCATCCATCTGCATAATCAGGTCCGCACCTAATTGGCGTTGTAATTTCATTGATATTTCAGGGTTCAGCATTAACTTCTGACCATCATGATAGCTTTTAAATACAGCGCCTTCTTCAGTGATTTTTAGAAGGCTTTCTTTGCTCTTTGATGTGTTACGCCCTTTGATTTCATCCGCGCACGTGCCATGCCCCATCGAAAACACCTGAAAACCGCCACTATCGGTTAACATTGGCTTATCCCAGTTCATAAATTTATGCAAACCACCCATCTTCTCAACCAATTCAGCTTTAGGCTGAATCATCAAATGATAGGTATTGGCTAGAATGATATCTGTCTGCGCTTCTTTCATCTGTGTTGGTGACAAGTTCTTAACAGAAGCCTTTGTGCCACAGAATATATAATTGGGCGTTTCCACAACACCGTGCGGCGTCGTAATACGCCCAACACGCGCACCAGACTTTTCGTCCTTGTGCGTCACTTCGAAATCAAAATTGGGATATTCTATGTTCTTTGTATAATCTGACATGGGTTTTACTTATACTTATTAAAATAATGAAACAAGAAAAAAGCGGATAAATGTCATATTCATCTAAGAAAAAAGAACAAAAAGCTAAAATTCAAAAAATCAGATTAGTTGGTTTAGCTTTAGGGGCGCTCGTTTTAGGGATTGCCTATCTTTTTGGCCAACCTTCCGAAGAAGATATGCCTCCTAAAAACGATCAAAGCATGGCCGCTGAAGGTAGCCTCGACTATGCTCTCAATAATATAAAATTTCCCTTTTTAGAAACAGCAGACAGCTACAAATACAAACATTGTTTGGCTCGATATATCCCCCAGTATCCGGACTATAAATTTTCAGCAGTGAATAGGATAGATGACAATCATATTCGTATAGAAATACCCTTAGAAACGATACAGCCCGCCAAATTTAATGTTTTAAAAGAGGCTGGATATGGCAAACCTTTCATTTACAATGTGGGCATACAAGCAGATCGCTATAGTAAAGAGCACATTGTCTATAATTTCTCTATCACAAGCGAATTTGCACAAAGTGGGCCTTACCGTCGATCAACAAAAACATTTGTAAAAGAGACGCAATCCGTTTCCGTAAAAAGGAACACAACCAATGGTATTTGGGGCACAGTAAGCACGGGCACAAACAATAGATTGCTTTCAAAATACGATGATTTCAACGCTAAACAAGAAGAAGCCATCAATTTAATGTATTTTTACTCTATGAATATTATGCGTGGCATAGCGGGTAACATTTCCGAATGTTATTTTCACAAAAGCTTGGCTGACAATGTGATCAAAAGCGTTGAGGCTATGCCAGACAGATTAAAGGGTAAGAACAGTTTTACACCTTCAAGTTCAGAGTGATTAAGGCGTTGAAGAAGGCCCAGTGTCCGGCGCGCCCAACGATCCAGCTTTTGTTTGAACAGTCAAAGAGCCATGGGCAAGATAGCGCTCTAAAGTTTTTTGGTTAATAACTGCAAAAACGTCATGAGCCTTCACGAAATGCCCAGCAAGTCTTTACTTCCTGATCACTCATAACTTAAATTACTACTCGACTTTAAGAATGGCCCATTTAAGACAACTCTTAATTACATAAAAAAACCTGTCTAATTTCTTAAACAGGTTCAATTAAAATATAAAGTAAATCGACTAAGACTATGCTGCAGCAGCGTCTTTTGCTTTTTCAACTGCCACTTTGATAGGGCGTAAAGCTGGGTCTAGTTTAGTTTTTGCTGTGGTCATTACGAACGCATCAATACCACCCTTGTGGTCTAACGTTCTTAGGCCATGAACAGAGGCGCG
>JALZUF010000219.1 GCA_023301785.1 Alphaproteobacteria bacterium
CTCAAGCGGTCGTACAATGCGTTGGCAATTAATACCCGCCATCGTTTCCAATTCATATTCCTGAAAACCCTGCTTTTCGTGGAAGGTATATATATTCTTATAAGCCGTATCAATCGCCGCACAAATTTCAGGATCAAGCGCGCCTTCTTCTTGATCAACACGCAAACCATCTAATGATGCACCGTCGAATTGCAGCGTATAATCCTTCACCGCCTCATCTCCGTTTTGCAAAACATTGTCGAGTATATCGGCCACGGCTTCTGATAAATTTTTATCATTTGCGAAAACAGGACGGCGCAGACACTTTTCCTGCTCATCTTTATTCAGGTTTTTCCAAATTACTTGCTGCATTTTTTAATCCATCATTTTTTCGATTGGCAGTACGAGGATTGAGCTTGCGCCTTTGGCTTTTAACTCTTCCATTGTATCCCAAAAAACATTTTCTTCGCTGACGGCATGCACTGCTACTTGATCATCACGCCCTCTTAACGGCACGATCGTCGGTGCTTCTGATCCTGGTAAAACTGCCTTAATCTCATCCAAAGCCGCCACAGGTGCGTGCAATATTATATAACGGCTATTTTTAGCCTTTAAAACGGCGCTCATTCGCGTCACTAAACGTTCATAAATTCTTGTAATCTCGGTAGGCATATCTGGATTTTTGATAAGAACGGCCTGACTTTGTAAGACCTCCTCAATCTCTTTTAAACCATTCGACGCCAACGTTCCACCCGTAGAAACAAGATCACAAATTGCTTCGGCAAGATGCGTTTTTGGCGCAATTTCAACCGCACCTCTCATGGTCACAATTTTTGCATCAATATTTTTTTCTTTCAAATACTGCGCCAACACGCCCTTATAAGACGTCGCGATTGTTTTGCCTTTAAAGTAATCCAAGCTCGTACAATTTTCTTCATTCGGCACAGCCAAAGAAAGGCGGCAACGACCAAAGCCAAGCTGCATAACCGTTTCAATAAGAGAGAAGTTTTCAGTGTCGTCCCTTGCCTGCGCTTCAAATAAAACATTTTCGCCAACAATCCCCAACTGACATACGTCTGTCGCAACAAACGCAGGAATATCATCATCCCTCACCAGCAATACATCGAGAGGAAAATTTTGCGCACGGCACAATAATTGATCCTTACTTTTTTCCAATGTGATCCCACATTTTTTTAACAAATCCAGCGAGTCTTCTGACAATCGTCCAGATTTCTGAACCGCTATTTTTAATCTATATTCTTCCATTATATGTGTCCTAAACGTTTTAAAATTTTGTTATAACCATCATTTCCATGCTTAATAAATCGCGCCACGCGCGTCACTGTTGCCGTGCTTACGCCCGTCTCTCCTGATATCTCACGATATGATTTTTTCTGACTCAACAACCGCGCCACTTGCCACCGCGCACCAAATTCATCAATCTCCCCTGGCGTACATAAATCATGAAAGAAATGTTCACATTCTTTCGTTGTTTTAAGCTGTAAAATCGCTTCAAACAACTCTTTTTCATTCTGTTTTGTCATCATAAACCGTATATCTTTGTGTTAACTCACTAACACAGTAAAACGACAAATTATTTATGTCAAGAATTAATTCATAGCAGACGCGCTATGCTTTCGCTCTAAATTTAAGGAGAATGATTTTTGTGTGAAATTCGCGTTAGCTAGGGGACTTAAACGATAACATCGCCAGCGTTAAATAGCGTCACCTCGTCCATACCAACGATACCATCAAGGCGTGCAATAGTCGTAAACGCTGTACCGCCAGTTGTACCATTTGCATCAACTTGAACAAGCGTATCACCAGTGGCACCATCCGATGTGAATTGTAGATATTCTTTAATATCACCACTAAATGTACCTGTAATAATATCTGAGATATCTAGATTATCACCATCTGTTGTTGAGAAATCCATGATCGTATCGGTTTGGGCAAAGGCACTTGCGGCTTCAAATATAAATGTATCTTCGCCACCACCACCATAGAGCGTATCTGTTCCTGCACCACCGCTTATAATATCATCGCCATCTGTTCCCGCGCCCGACAATGTTACCACATTTGCGCCAGCGTAGTTTGCTAGTCCAACAAAAACATTACCCGTATCTGGACCTGATATATCCGCCCCAAGAACCTCACCACCAGCTCTTTCAAAGAAGGTTAATTCTAAAGTATAAGTTCCAGCACTCAGCACCTGACCGGCACTCGTTACAGTAACATTCCCATGCAACCCATCATTGTTAACAATTTGAGCACCATCCAAGAACAGCTGGCTACCATCATCTGAGTTAGTTCTAAATGTATATGTTCCTGCCGTCGTAATCGTTAAAGTGGACTCAAATTTAAGTGCGTAGTCTGAAGTACCATCATAGATTGATGGGTCAAAGTTTGATGCGGTTCCTGCCGTTGTTGATCCTAAATTATGATCACGCCCACCATTTAATGTGAACCCTGCGGTGTTAAGATTAGAAGACGTGGTGAAAGGTAAATCGTAGTACTGGAAGTTCCAACCTTGCGATGACGTAATTGTTGGCACGGCCGTTCCATCGCCATAAATAATATCATCACCTGCGCCACCTTTAATAACATCGTCATCATCATTTCCGTTAAGTGTATCGTTGCCCGCCCCTCCAAACAGAAGGTCAATGCCATCACCACCACTTAAGACATCAGCGCCACCGTAACCATAAAGATGATCGTTACCAGCTCCACCATTTAAAATATCTGCCGCATTATCATCACTCATAAGACCCGCATCCCATTCAATCAAATACCCTTCTTGGTGTGTAAATGACTGCGTATCATTACCATCTGCCAACCCATCAGATGCGGTCCACAGATATACGTAATTTTGCGTATTACTATTTGGTTGTCCTGCGGAAAATAGCCTATCAAAACCATTGACTGCCGAACCGCCAGTATTTCCTTCCCAAAATTGAACACCCGCCTCAATACCATCGGTAATAAGCCACTCATTAAGATTTTCAAGGTCATTTCCTGATGTAAAGAAACTGCCTTGTGCGCCTGAATTACCAGGGTTCACTTGTGCATCCAAGAATGCTAATTCACCCAGAGTCGTTACCGTCGCAAGATGTCCATTAACGCCATTTAAAACTGTTGCATTTGCTGTTGTTTGTGAAGATGTCCAAGTCGCGGCACCGTCTGTAACAAATTCATAAAAGCTATTCGACCCTTGATTAAATACAACATTAGGGTTCGCGGCTAAAATCACATCAATTTGTGCTTGGGTCAGGCTATTTCCATGAAGGTAATCGTTACCATTTCCACCATTAAGTGTATCTACACCTGCACCGCCTAACAGAACATCGCTATCATTTCCACCGTCTAAATCATCGTTACCTGCACCACCATCAAGAATATCATCGCCGTCTCCACCAATAACGCTATCAACACCACTGCCTAACGTTAACGTATCGTCATTTGAAGAACCAGTAACTGTAAAATCTTCTGTTTGCACGCTCAAGTCTATAACGACTGATGCAACTGCCGAACTTGCTGAGATCTGTTCCACTCCAAGCAGTGAGCCATCTGCCAATCCATTTAACCCCGTTGAGGTCGATGTGATATTTAGCACATCTGTTCCGCCACCTAAATCGATAGTCGTAAACTGATTTAATGTTGTGCCATCAATCGTCACATCATGAATACCAGCTGCCCCAGTAAGTGTTTCTAACCCAGCCAATGTCCCTGTCGTGAAATCAACCGTGGTCGCGTTTGTAAAAATAAGTGCATCTATATCTGCACCGCCATCAATGGATTCTCCAGCTTCAAAGTCCCCGTTCGCAAGGTAGATTTCGTCATCTGCTAGACCTGCATCAATTATATCAGCGCCAGCTCCTCCTGTGATTTCATCCTCACTCGCAAAACCACCTGTATCTACTATAGTATCGTTACCTGCACCGCCATTAAGAATATCATCACCGCCACCACCATCAATAAAATCATTACCAGCGCCACTATTAATTACATCGCCTCCTTCGAGGCCTTCAATATTATCATCGCCAGAGCCAGTTGTTATTGTATCCGCACTCGATGCCGTACTTACACCTCCTATAACTACGAAGTCTTCGGTTTGCCCACTAAGGTCAATTGTTACGATTGTCGCGGATCCCGAAGCATCAATTTCTTCAAGTCCTACAATAGAGCTGTCTGTTGCTCCAAGCGTATTTAAATCGGCGGAGGTCGATGTAATACGTAGAGCATCTGTTCCGCCTGCAAAATCAATTATACCTGCACCGATAATCAATGCATTTATTTGCGCGCCAGTGATTGTTAAATCATCGTCACCTGCTGACCCTGTTAAGAAGCCATTTTCGACACTAAAAATTGAAGGTAGCGTTGAGCCAGTTACATCATATATTCCATTTGTCTGAATACGGCTGTTATCTGTTCCACCTAGAAGGTTAACTATATCAAACGCATCAAGTTGCTGGAATGTGTACGTGACATCATCATTTCCTGAACTTCCTAAGAAGTTTTCTATCGTATTAATCGTACCTGTCGTTAAATCAATCGTTGTCGCGTTGGTTAAGCGGATGCTATCCGTGCCAGCATCACCTGTAAGTGATTCACCGATGCCAAAATCGCCATTAGATAAAAAGAATTCATCATTACCCGCATTACCATTTACAATATCAACACCGACGCCAATATATAAATCATCTGCACCTTCAGAACCAGAAATCGTTTCATCACCTGTGCTATCAAATAAATCCCCAGCCGATGTGATTATCATTCCAGAAAAATCATATCCCTGCCCTGATAACGTAAAGATATCAAAGTTGTTCGCATCAATACTTTCAACACCTGTAAACGTATTTGCCAAATTAAAAAATGAGTCAGCAAAAAGATCAACCTTGTCGTTTCCTGCTCCGCCATCAAAGGTATCACCTAGGAATTCTGTTCCACCACCAATGAACTGGTCATTTCCTGCATTACCAGAAAGAATATCGGCACCGTTACCACCTTGAATGGTATCACTTGCCTCTGTCCCCGTGATTGTTTCATTTCCGCCCATACCG
>JALZUF010000220.1 GCA_023301785.1 Alphaproteobacteria bacterium
TGTGTTCCAATCGCGGCTGGAAAGCCATAGCCCATGGTGCCTAAACCGCCAGATGTCATCCATCTGTTTGGTTTGTTGAACGGTAAAAATTGTGCTGCCCACATTTGGTGCTGGCCAACTTCTGTTGTGATAAAAGATTCACGTTTATCTTTGTTCAAAAAATGCTGAAGACGTTCAAGCGCATATTGCGGTTTAATCACTTGGCCTTTTTGTTCGTAAGAAAGACATTTTGTTGCACGCCATTTATCAATTTGTTTCCACCATTTTTTGAGGGCATCTTCGTTCGCTTTATATTTTTTAGCTTTCCAAACTTTTAACATCGCCGCGATAGCCAAACCAGCATCGGCAATGATCGGTAGATCAACTTGGATAATTTTATTGATAGAGCTTGCATCAATATCAATGTGAATTTTCTTAGAATTAGGTGAGAATTTTTCAATGTCTCCCGTGACACGGTCATCAAATCGCGCGCCAATACAAATCATGACATCACAATCATGCATCGTCCAATTTGCTTCATATGTGCCGTGCATCCCAAGCATTCCAAGCCATTGATCTTCATGCGCAGGGAAGGCACCTAACCCCATCAATGTTGATGTAATGGGAAAGCCAGTTTTCTTTACAAATTCTGTAAGATCTTTTGAGGCTTTAGGTCCCGCATTAATAACGCCGCCACCCGTATAAAAAATTGGCTTCTTTGCTTTTGCAATTAACGCCACAGCTTTTTCAATCGCCATCATGTCTGGCTCAGTTTGCGGATTATACATGTGTGTTTTGGCTTTGGCCTTTGCGATGTATTTTCCTTGTGCAAATTGAACATCCTTAGGAAGGTCAATAACAACAGGGCCTGGGCGGCCATTGCCTGCCACGTGAAAGGCTTCATGTATCACGTTTGCTAAATTATTTACGTCTTTCACCAAATAATTATGTTTGGTGCAAGGGCGCGTAATGCCCGTCGTGTCTGCTTCTTGGAAGGCATCGTTACCAATCAAAAATGTTGGTACTTGGCCTGTAATACAAACGATTGGAATAGAATCTAGCAACGCATCTGTTAGTCCCGTTACAACATTCGTCGCACCTGGGCCAGATGTCACAAGGATCACACCCGTTTTACCAGTTGAGCGCGCATAACCTTCGGCGGCGTGTGCGGCACCTTGTTCATGACGGCAAAGAATATGCTTGATTTTATCTTGCTGAAAAATTGCATCATAGATCGGCAGCACTGCACCACCGGGATAACCAAAGATTGTATCAACCCCTTGTTCAACAAGGGCTTCAATCACCATTTCTGCGCCAGACATAGTCTTGCTCTTTAGCATGGGAGTATTTTTCTTTAATATTTTCTGTGCTGTTTTCATTTTTCTTTTCATTTTCTTCTTCTGGCAAATACGTATTTTATAATAAAAAACCCCGAACTTTCATCCGGGGCGCTAACATAAATTCTGATATAGTTTAAACCATATTAGACCGCTAGCGCTCCCATCAGGAGCACGTTCACGACTAAAACGAGGTTGTTTGAATTCTGTAACATAAGAATATTATTACGAGATAGTTTCGATTTTTGCAACATTTTTATTCTCTTTTATTTGGTGGCGGAACCAAGTCACTTGACGTTTGGCATAACGTCGCGTTTCTCCTTGTCCGCGCTCAATGGCTGTTTCCTTAGACATATCGCCTTTCAGATAAGCCGTCAGAGGCTTTACGCCGAGGGCGTTGTTGAGCAATGCAGTTTCTGATATCTCACCCGCTTGCTTAGCTTCTATGAAAGCCTCAAGCTCTTCTATCGCACCATGTTCAAGCATCCAGACAAAGCGTTGATTACAACGATCATAAAGTGTCTCACGCTCAGGCATTACTAAGGCGACGTTAAACTGCCATTCCGCAGGTGGGGAAAGCAAAGGCATCTCCTGCCAAACACTCAAAGACTTTCCTGTGGCCTCTAAAACTTCCCAAGCACGGATAATGCGGGCGCTATGATCTTCATGGAAACGATCTGCCATAATCGGATCACGCTTTTGAAGCTCTTTAAAAAAAGCTTCTTTACCTAAATCTTCATAAGCCTGATTTGTTGCCGCACGAACTTCATCAGGGATATCAGGAATAGGGGACAGACCATAAAGCAGCGCATTTATATAAAGGCCAGAGCCGCCAACGACGATAGGGGCTTTTCCTTGGCTTAGGATGTCTGTGATAAGCGGTTCTACCTTCTCACGCCAATTCCCTGCCGAACAAGGCTCATTAGGGTGTAGTGCGCCATAAAGCAAATGGGGGAAGGCTTGTTTATCTTCTTCAGGTGGTTGCGCCGTCAATGTGGGCAATCCATCATAGATTTGCATTGAATCTGCGTTGATAATGATACCATCATGTTTGGCGGCTAGGTCTAGCGCATGAGCGGATTTTCCGCTTGCTGTCGGGCCGCCGACAACATGAACACTATGTTTAGTCATCACCAAACTTTAAAGCGACAAAGCGCACATCGCCTTCACGGTTTACCAACAAAAGAATAGAAGATTTACCATCTTTCTTGGCTTTTTTAACCGCATCGGCAAGTGAAGAAGGCGACATAACGGCTTGTTGATTGATCTCAACAATAACGTCCCCAAGGCTTAAGCCTTTCTTCGCTGCTTCACCGCGTGGTTCAACTTTCATCACAACAACGCCATCGACGTCATCAGGAATGCCAAAGTTTTCGCGAGCAGAAGGCGTAATCTCAGCAACGTTTAAACCAACGGCTTCAATCGTTGTCTTTTTTGCTTTTGCTGGGGCAACGTCTTCGTTGTCATTTGCAGCCAACAGACCATCATCTTCGGCCTTTTCTAGCTCACCAATTTTGACTTTGGTTGTGATTTTTTTACCATCACGCCACAGCATAACATCAACATCTTTTTCAATCGGTGTTTCGGCAACGATGCGCGGTAGTGAACGCATGGCGTTAACTTCTTTGCCATCAAATTCAAGGACGATATCACCCGCTTTAAGCTTCGCTTTCTCAGCGGGACCATCTTTCGTCACGCTGGCAACAAGCGCGCCTGTAGCTTCGTCTAGGCCAAGGCTTTCAGCAATCTCATCCGTCACTGTTTGAATGCGCACACCTAACCATCCGCGTTTTGTGCGGCCATATTTAATAAGCTGTTTAATCACTGGGTTTGCTAGGTTTGATGGAATGGCAAAACCAATACCAACTGATCCACCTGTTGGCGAGAAAATGGCAGTATTGATGCCAATCACATTGCCTTGCAGGTCAAACATTGGGCCACCAGAGTTCCCGCGATTGATCGATGCATCTGTTTGGATGTAATCATCATAAGGGCCAGAGTTAATGTCACGTTGACGGGCAGAGATAATACCAGATGTCACTGTGCCGCCTAAACCAAAGGGATTACCGATGGCCAATACCCAATTACCAACGCGCATTTTATCGCTGTTACCAAAATCAACGGCAACAAGCTTATGTTTTTTTGCATCAACTTTGAGGACGGCAATATCAATCTTTTCATCACGACCAATAATTTCGGCTGGGATTGTGCTGTCATCATGTAGTGTCACGCGCACTTCTTCGGCATCGCGGATAACGTGGTTGTTTGTAATGATGTATCCATTTTCGGCATCAATAATAAAGCCTGACCCTAATGAAGCCGCAGGCAAAGCTGGGCCACCAAGGCCGCCGCCGCGCTTGCCCATGAAGTCTTCAAAGAAATCTTCAAAAGGAGAGCCTTCAGGAAACTGAGGAAGCTCTGGCATTTCAACTGTATCTTCAACTTTTGCCGTAGATGAGACGTTCACAACGGAAGGAAGAAGTTTTTCTGCCAGATCTGCAAAAGAGTTAGGCGCAGTGTCATATTTAGACATGCCATGTCTTGGCTTGCTATTTTGAGCAGTCACAACCGTGCTGGTCATACCAATAATGGCAACGCCTGATAACACTGTTAAAAATAATGGTTTTAATTTACCGTTTTTCATACGTAACTTCCTTTTGCGTGTTTAGTATATGCTTTTACTCCAGCCATATTGTTCAATTAATATGGTTTAAATATGGTCAAATTTTATAACTCTAAATAGATGACTTAAAGGCGTTATTAACGACGGCCTTGGAAATATCTAAAGAAGTCACTGTCTGGTGATAAAATAAGACGTGTTTCTGAGTCAGATAATGTTTCTTTGTAGGCATCCATTGAACGGATAAAACCATAAAATTCTTTATCTTTATTAAACGCATCAGCATAAATTTTGATGGCTTCTTTGTCGCCTTCACCTCGAAGAATTTCTGAATCACGGCTTGCGTTGGCTAACAAAACAGTACGCTCTTTTTCTGCTGTAGCACGAATTTCTTTGGCGCGCTCTTCACCCTTCGCACGTGTTTCTGTCGCACGTTCCTGAAGTTCAGAAACCATACGACGCACAGTCGAAGTACGAAGCTCTTTGGTTAGGTCTGCACGCACAATACGCACATCAACGATTTCAATACCAAGCTCATCTTGCTGAATTTTCTTATTCACACGGCGACGAATATCGCTCATCACATAAGTACGCTCATCCGATAACAATTCAGGCAAAGACGTTTTACCCAAAACGGCTCGTGTAGCATCATTCAAAATGTTTTCTAAACGTTGATTAGCAATGGTCACTGTCCCCAATGTTTTTAAGAATTGAAGAGGATCAATAATTTTGTAACGCGCAAAGCTATCAACGATGATCGGCTCACCACTTACGTTTTCAATTTTTGGACGTTCAACAACGGTGCCGCTTTCTTCATTCACAACAGCTTCGGTCGCTTCGCCTTCTGCTTCAGCTTTAGGCTCGTCTTTTGCTGCTGCTTCCTTGGCACGCTCATTGGCGGCTTCTTCGCGAGTTTGATCGCGCGCAATGGTTGAGCTTGCAATAACAACTTGTTCTGGCTGTGGATCAACAGACAAAATACGACCATCAAAGCGGCGCACTTCTTGGATGAACGGTATCTTAAAATGTAAGCCAGGCTCGCGAGGCTCACCAATCGGGTTACCCAATTGAAGCACTAGCGCTTGTTCACGTTGTTCAACGGTGAACAACGATTGTGAAAGAATAAAAATCCCAATCAGAACAGAGATAACAATAATATTGATTTTATTTTGTGTCATAACGTTTGGCCCTTATTGCGCTTTTTTGGTTTTAGATTGTAGTTCATTTAACGGAAGGTAGGGGACAACGCCGCCACTTTTTCCATTGCTGTCGAGGATGATTTTATTCGCACCTTTCAGCACTTCTTCCATCGTCTCGATGTAAATACGTTTCTTGGTTACGTCTTTACCCGTTAGGTAAGATTCATAAACAGAGTTAAAGCGTTCCGCGTCACCAGTTGATTTCGCAACAGTTGATTCCTTATACGCTTCAGCGTTTTGGATAAGCTGAATCGCAGCACCACGCGCTTTTGGTAAGATATCTTCACGATAAGCACGCGCACGGTTTTGAACGTCTTCCGCATCTTGTTTTGCGCTTTGAACATCTTGGAAGGCTTGTTGCACTTCTGGGTGGACTTCGGCACGTTGAATAAGAACCTGTGTGATATTCACGCCAGAATTATATTCATCCAAGTTTTGCTGAATGATCGTTTTTGTTTCTTGCGAAACGGCATTACGTTCCGTTGTGATGATTGGGAACATATTTGTTTGCCCAACTTCTTCACGGATCGCACTCTCGGCAACTTTCTTAATTGTCGCTTCTTGGTCTTTAATATTAAAGACGTAATCTTCGGCTGATTTAATATTCCACTGAATAACCAAATCAACATCAACAATGTTTCTATCAGATGTCAGCATTAGGCTTTCTTCTGGGACGTCTCTTGCGCCCGTTGCGCCGTTACGGCCAAATCCTTCGACAAAACCAATGTTCATCTTACGAATTTCGTTCACGTTGACCTTCGTCACTGTTTCAATAGGCCAAGGGAATTTAAAGCTTAAACCCTCTTCAGCCTTTGTACGCTCCCATGCGCCAAAGCGTTGAACAACGGCGTTTTCACCAGGTTGAACAATGTAAGTACAAAGCGTCACGAATAAGACAAGAAGGATAACACCAAGGCCAAGACCGATGGCGCCGCCGCCCAAATTGCCGGGGATCATGCCGCCAAAATCATCTTTGGCTTTACGCATCATTTTGTCGAAATCAATAGGATCGCCGCCATTGCCAGAAGGGCGATGTGGTGGTCGACCTGAGCCACTACCAGACGGTTTTTTACCGCCTTTGTTGTTGCCCTTATTACTGCCCCATGGATTATTTTTGTCTGACATAAGTGTGAAGTCCTTGCTTTCAGATGTTGCGAGTGGTTAATTTGCTTGTTAACAATGTTTGTTACCTTATCGAATTTGGCATGAAGTGCAAGCAGAACTGGAAGAACATAAGTAAAAATTATGAGCGTTTCTCAACAAGACATATTAAAAGCATTAGAGCCGATTGTGCCGCCTGAGCGGATAAAAGGATTGCATATCCAAGATAATGGCAATGTAATCTTTTCTATCCTGATTGATCCCTCGCAAGGCGCGGCTTTAGAAGATTTGCGCCAAGCGGCGGAGCGTGCTGTTATGGATATTGATGGTGTCAAAGCAGTGACGGCTATCCTGACCGCAGAAAAGCCAGCCCAAGCGGCGGCGCAACCTGATCCACATGGTAATGCCAAGAACCCTAAATTGGATCTGCCTATTAAAAAGATTATTGCCGTTGCCAGCGGCAAAGGCGGTGTTGGTAAATCCACTGTTGCTATTAATTTGGCTGCCGCGATCGCGAAGCAGGGTAAAACGGTTGGTTTGTTAGATGCCGATATTTACGGTCCAAGCGTGCCCAAATTGGCTGGATTACAAAATGAGAAGCCTGAAATGAATGCGGAGAAACAGCTTATTCCGCATCAGACGCATGGTATTAAAGTTATGTCGATTGGCTTTATGGTTGATCAAGACACGCCAATGATTTGGCGCGGACCAATGGTGCAATCGGCTATTTACCAGATGTTGCGTGATGTTGAGTGGACGAAAGTTGGTGATGAGGATTTGGATGTCTTGGTCATCGATATGCCGCCAGGAACAGGCGATGCTCAACTGACTATCGCGCAGAAGATTGATGTTGATGGCGCGATCATTGTATCAACACCGCAAGATTTGGCGTTGATTGATGCCGTTAAAGCGATTGAGATGTTTAACAAAACCAATGTAAAAATCTTAGGTTTGATTGAAAATATGAGCACACATATTTGTACGAATTGCGGACATGAAGATCCTATATTTGGAAACGGCACGATCGAAAACGAAGCCAAAAAACGTAACGTTTCGTATTTAGGTGCTATCCCGCTTGATCGTTCGATTAGAGAGTTTAGTGACGCTGGCCAGCTAAGCGATATTGGTATCTATAACGATATTGTTTTACGGTTGCTTAAGACGCTCTAACGTCACAAAACTAAAGCCATCATGGCGGTCTATATCTTGCTCAATCCAGTGTGGCCCAAATTCAGGAAAGAAGGCATCGCCTTCGGGTTCTTGATGCACGCGGGTTAGATAAATACGATCCGCAGTTGGCAGGGCAAGCTTGTAGATTTGCGAGCCACCAATGACCATGATCTCATTATCGTTCTCTTCTGTTGCAAACGCTTTGGCAAGTTCAATAGCTTCTTCCAAACTGGTCGCGCTCATCGCGCCTTCATGGCTGTACCCTGAACGGCTGATGACGATTGAGGTGCGTTTAGGGAGCGGTTTGCCGAGTTGCTCCAATATGCTCTCATAAGTTTTGCGTCCCATGATGCACGGCTTGTTCAGCGTGATTTCTTTGAAGTGCTTAAAATCTTCCGAGATATGCCACGGCATTTTATTGTCTTTACCAATAACATTATTATCCGCCACAGCGACGATGAGGGAGAGTTTATGTGTCATATATTAAACCGCAATTGGGGCTTTGATGTTGGGGTCGGCTTCGTAGCCTACCAGTTCGAAGTCTTCGAATTTGAAGTCGAAGATGGATTTGATGTCGGGGTTGATTTTCATTGTAGGCAAAGCTTTTGGTGTACGGCTAAGCTGTTCATTGGCTTGATCAATGTGGTTGCTGTAGAGGTGCGCATCGCCCAAAGTGTGGACGAAATCACCCAGCTCAAGATCGCAGACTTGCGCCATCATCATGGTGAGCAGGGCATACGAAGCAATGTTAAACGGCACGCCAAGGAAGATATCGGCAGAGCGTTGGTAAAGCTGACAGGAGAGTTTGCCATCGGCGACATAGAATTGAAACAACGTATGGCAAGGCGGCAAAGCCATTTTATTAACCTCGGACACGTTCCACGCCGACACAATATGACGGCGAGAGTCAGGATTATTTTTAATATCATCGACAAGCTTTGTAATTTGGTCGATGGTTGAGCCATCTGGCGCAGGCCAGCTGCGCCATTGGTGGCCATAAACAGGGCCAAGTTCGCCATTTTCGTCTGCCCATTCGTTCCAAATGCGCACGCCATTATCGGTGAGGTATTTGATGTTGGTATCACCATCTAAGAACCAAAGGAGTTCATGAATGATAGATTTTAGATGAAGCTTTTTTGTTGTTGTGACAGGAAAGCCTTTTGAGAGATCAAAGCGCATTTGGTGGCCAAAGACACTGCGTGTGCCTGTTCCTGTGCGGTCGCCTTTGATGGCACCATTGTCCAGAACATGCTGCATTAGATCTAAATATTGCTTCATCGTATACTCCTCATTTTGTATTCCAACATCTTAAGCGATTCTCTTTTTCGATATAAGGGGAATTTTAGGGTTATTAACCTATTGATATATATA
>JALZUF010000221.1 GCA_023301785.1 Alphaproteobacteria bacterium
GCCAGACGGACGGCTTTCATCAATCGTGTAAGCTTCACAGATAAGCGCTAAAACACCACGCGTTAAACCTGTTGATGGTTCAATCACGTGCGGCAGAAACCTTCTATTCTCACCTTGATCATAATATTCAAGTTTCGCACCAGAATGTTCTTGGTGTTGTGTTAGGTCGTAATTCCCACGATGAGCAATCCCTTCTAGCTCATCAAAACCAGGGGCGGCAAATGGGAATTTATATTCTACATCAATGGTACGTGATGAATAATGTGCAAGGTCTGCTTTTTCAACATCAAGGAAATGAAGTTGCTCTTCGGCTATTCCTAAAGAAAGCCAAAATTTTCTACGTTGTTCAACCCAGAAATCAAACCATTTCGGCACGTCTTCTTCTTCACAGAACCATTCCAATTCCATTTGTTCAAACTCACGACTACGGAAGACAAAGTTTCTTGGGGTCACTTCGTTACGGAAGGCCTTACCAATTTGCGCAATACCAAACGGCATTTTCACACGCGATGAATCAACAACGTTCTTAAAGTTCAAGAATATCCCTGCACAAGTTTCGGGGCGAAGGTACGCTTTATTATCATCCCCTGCCGCCGCACCAACATAGGTGTGGAACATCATGTTAAACTGACGCGGTTCTGTCAGTGTGCCTGCTGTTTTCACATCGGGACCAATAACATTGGCCAGTTGGTCTTCAGGTACTTTATCAAGTGGGGCAATGTCAAAATCCTCAACAGATTTCTGTCTACTAAGCTTTTTAATACGTTTTTCGATTTCGGGAGTTTCAGCATCTTGGTCAAACGCCAATGCCGCCCCTTCTCCATTTTTCGGTGTATATACGATTACATGATCCGCGCGGTAACGCTTCTTGCTCTCACGGCAATCAACCATAGGGTCATTAAAGCCACCCACGTGGCCTGAAGCTTCCCAGCTCTTTGGGTTTTGGATGATTGATGAATCAACACCCACAATTTCAATAGGCGCACCATCTGCCCCTATAGGCGGTGTGATTACCATCTGCTTCCACCAGTAATCACGCAGGTTATTCTTTAGCTCAGTCCCCAATGGGCCATAATCCCAAAATCCATTAATTCCACCATAAATGTCCGATGCAGGGAAAATAAAGCCGCGACGCTTACATAAAGCGACAATATCTTTCATATCGGGGGAACTATTGGTGTCTTCTGGTTGTTTTTGTGATGATGGCATGGGGTTTATCCTTAGTTTTAACAATCATTGCAGATTAAGGGATTCCCCGAAAATCACAAGGATTGCTTCTATTTTTCGTAAAAATTGCGGATAGTTTCAAAGTTATGTTAAAACGGATTGTAATTTACCTATTTTTGTGCAATAACAAAAAGAAAAATACTAGGACAGTGTAATAATGAAAATCATACCCGTAATACTTTGTGGTGGCGCCGGCGCAAGAATGTGGCCGATTAGCCGTAAAAAAGCACCTAAGCAATTTCACAATCTTGCGAGTGATGAGAGCCTCTTCCATGAAACGCTTGTGCGTTCGATGAAGTGCGCGCACACCAACCCTGCAGATATTATTACAGTTACTTCTGACGTAATTTCAAAAGAGACAATACAGCAGCTAGGGCGTTTTTCATCCGCTGCAATCCCACATATGATTGTAGAGCCTGAAAGCAAAAACACCGCCGCGGCCGTTGCCTATGCGACTTTTCATGCCGAGAAAGCCTTTGGGTCAGATGCGATTCTATGGATCATGCCTTCTGATCACTTCATCATTAATAATGAAACCTTGATGGATTCAATGGAGCTGGCGAGTAGAGCCGCTGTTGATGGGCATATCGTTACGTTTGGTATGAACCCCACCAAAGCCGAAACTGGCTATGGCTACATCAAGTCTGGTGTTGCCGTTGATGGGTTTGATGGTATTTCAAAAATTCAAAACTTTGTAGAAAAACCGAATGCGACTACGGCTCAAGAATACTTGAATTCTGGTGAGTATACATGGAACAGCGGTATGTTCGTTGCCAGCGTAAAGACATTGGTTTCTAATTTCAAAGAATTCAGCCCATTGATGGCGCAAAAGTTTTCGCAAGAAATTAAAGAAAATCGTAAAGTTTCACCAAAAACTTACTCTCAAGTTGAAGCTGTCCCTTTTGACACAGCCATCATGGAAAAAACCAGCAATGGCGCGGTTATAAAATGCGACATGGGCTGGAACGATGTTGGAACATGGGAAAGCATTTGGAACATTAAAAACAAAGATGAAAACGGTAATGTTTTTGTCGGCGCAAAAGGCTTCCAAGAAGACAGCCATAACTGTTATATACACTCAACCGATCTGACGATTGCTGCATTAGGATTAAAAGATATCATTGTTGTTGAAAATACAGACTCTGTTTTGATTGCAGATAAAAACAATGTTGAATCCATGAAAATGCTTATCAGTAAAATCGATAAAGCAAATCATAACTTGATGGAATTTGCACCGCATGAGAACCGTCCATGGGGAGAATTTAAAGTTCTTTCCGAAAGCGAAGGTTATAAAGTTAAAGAATTGACGATTATCCCTGGTGGAAAGTTGAGCTTACAAATGCATCATCATCGCACCGAATTTTGGACAGTGATTGAAGGCCACCCAACGATTACGATCAATGGTGAAACCAAAACATTAAGCCCGCAAAAGACGGCGCACGTTCCAATGAAGGCCGTCCACCGTATTGAAAATAAAACAGATAAGCCTGTTATTATTATCGAAGTTCAGTGTGGATCTTACCTTGGTGAAGATGACATCGTACGCTTTAACGACATCTATGGTCGCGATAACGTTGCCGAAGCTTAAGAAGCTTCCCACTTTAAATCATAATATTTGAAACGTTTTAAACTTCTGTATATTCAGAGAAAGTTTTGTGACCATAATTGGCACGCATCTTATCCATGTTCGCATTGTTTAAAACCGTACCAATGATTTTATCTTTTGCGATATCGTTCACTTTTAATGTGAACTCAAGATTATTTGGATTAGACTTACCCCATTCTAAGACCAGCAAGTAATAATCCAAGAACACAGAAGAGTATGACGCATCACTCGCCGTTGATAACGGCGGTAGATCAACAATAATATAATCAAACTCAGCTTTCAGCTTCTTAATCATATCGCGCATCGCCATAGACGAAACAAGATTTTCCTTATCGGCACTAGAGGTCTCGCATGGCAAGAAGTAAAGACCCGTCTCATCATCTCTCAAGATAGCATCTTCAATTGTTGCATTATTAGACAGTACCGAAGCCAAACCTGTTTTCACACTATCAAAGTTATCTCTTGAAATATGCGGCGCAAAGCTGTCGGCATCAATCAAAAGACATTTACTTTTTGAATTAGCAACAAATAACGCAAGGTTACTAGAAACAGTAGACTTCTCATCATTTGGATTTTCTGAGACCACACCAATAATTTGACATTCACCATCGCGCTTATGCTTATCCATACGTGTTTTAATGGTACGGCACGTTTCCGCGAATATAGATTTGTTTGATAACACCGAGGCCGAATAATAACGGTTAAACATACCGGAGCGCATCGCCGTTTTAATATTGGCAAAGAGTGGGAAGAAACCAAGGAACTTTAGCCCTGCAATATTTTCAATCTGTCCTGCACGCTTGAAATTGTTATCCAAGCTATCTTTAACTAACGCAAGTAATACACCTAACCCTAGCCCCAAGATTGTAGCAACCGCCAAAATCAGAAGTGAATTGGGGTGACTTTTACTGTGAGGTGGTACAGCACTTGAAATGATTTTCACCTCATCAACAGGATAGTTTTGTTGATGTTGTATGTTTTCAAATTTCTTCAAATATTCTTCGTACAAATCTGAATACGTTTCGAACTCTTTCTCTAGGGCTTCTAGCTCAAAAGACTTCTTACCATTTGATATTTCTTTGTTAACCAATCCGTCTAGGCTAGCTTCCAAAGACTGTTCTTTGGCTAACGCAATTTCATATTCGTTCTTATGACTTTCTGCCAAACGCTTCATTTCTAAGAAAATAATGTTTCTAGATTCATTCAACTGCTTCTTCAACGAAATAACCAGCTGGTGATTATCGCCTAGCGTTCTTTGAAGTTTCATTAGCTTTTGTTGATCATCAAGATATTCAGTACGCACCTTGTTGATGACATCATTATCAAACGCTTCGGCAACAGCCGCAGAAATGTTTCTCTTATCAATAATATTTTTGCTGTGAAAATATTTCACACGCGCGCTTGCAGATTCTGCTTTTGCATCACCTAGCTTGTCGTTAATTCTACTGAGTTGTTGTTCATTCACAGAAGAACGGTCAGAGCGTAAAAGGTTATTGTTGCCTTTAAAATCACTTAACTTTTTATTCGCCACAACTGTTTGTAACCTTGCTTCTTCGATTTTCTCTTGCAACCACTGCCCTGCTTTACGTGAATCTTCGGTAAATGAATTGGCCTGACTATCGATATACGCCTTGGCATAGGCATTGGCATTATCCGCCGCAACTTCAGGATCGTTGGCTGTATAGTGAATATTTAGCACGTAACTTTCACCTTCACGAAACACACGTACATTTTTTTGCATCTTATCAATATCACTTTGACTAAACTCTTGATCTGAAGACAAAGAATTTTGGCTCGGCGCGTTTAGAAACTGAAGTGCTTTTAAGGTTACACTTCTTGATTTGATAAGCTCAACCTGACTAAGAATAGACGCAACTTCAAACCCCTTCTCAACCTTGGACGATATCTCAGCATTTGAGGCCGCCAATGTAGGGTCTAATAGAATAGATGTTTTTGCCGTAAATTTCTCAGTCGCAAGAAAGATGAATAAAACAGCCAGCGCCAAAAATATTATAAGAGATAACAAAATAAGCTTGTACTCGCGTTTCATAGCAGAGGCAAAACGTGGGATGCTAAGGATATCGTCGTTCGTCATTTTAAAATCTCTTTTTTATCGCTTTAATTAAAAAGCGTTCTTTGTATTATTCGTTGTTGTCGATGTTGAATTTATGATGCTTAGGAATTTCTGTAACTCAACAGATTTCGCATTAGCAACGTAAATAATATCGTTGTTTTTCATTTTGAATTTTTGCGCTAAGAAAAATCCTGTTGGACTGCTTAGGTCTAATTTATAGATCACAGCTTGCTTCACAGGCTTTTGCGATGTCACAGTTCTCACAACAGGTTCTTGCTTAATAACTTGTACAGGCGCAGCTTTCATGACCATAGGTTTCGCTTCTGGTGTTGGTGTTTGCACAATTACAGGTGCAGGAGCTTTCTTAACCGGTAAAGGTGACACCTTTACAGCCACAGGCTTTTCTTCAACAATAATGGTTTGTTTAGGTTGTGACTTTATTAGAACTGGCTCTTTAAGTTTAACAGCAGGCTGAATTATTACTGGTTGGCTTACCTTAACCTCTGGCTTCTTAACAACTGGCGTAATAACTTTCTTAGCTGCAGGCTTCGGCGTCACAATGATATCTTGCGTAATTGGACGTGTTCTAGCTGTCGGTCTTGTCGTGTTCCATGGCGCTGGCGCAGCGGTAACAGGGGCATCATTGTCTGACAAGATACTTTTGAATGTATCTGTGTTCTGCATCATTACAGGCTCTTTAGCCTCACTCACAACCGACTTCACATCTGCTGCTTTTTTAACAACAGGCTTTATGCTTAATGCGCGAACTGGCGCTTCACCGCGAGAAACCATATTAGGCTTTAATTGTATATTTGAAACTGATTTTGGTGCCGTTTGCCATCCCAAAGACTCTTTAGGAATAACAACAGCTTTAGATTTGGTGTTGGCTTTAACTTTCATCACAGGTTGGGACTGAACCATAGGCGCATCTTTAATTTGAATTAAATCCGCATCACTGACGGGTATTTTACCCCAAGGTGAACCCGCTGGCTTTGCCGCACCTTCCAATTTATCGTCATAGCTGGCCGTTGGCAGTATGATTGTTTCAACACCAGAAACCTCAATCGTATCAAGCGTCTGCCCTGTTTCCATCTCACGATAGATATAAACTTCTGCAGGATCCGCTTGGCTGTCGTTCAAACCTTGGCTTAAACCTAAGGCCTCAGATAAGTAAAGCTCACGCTTACCAAATGGGATACGTCCCTGATCATTAACCGCACCATAAGCTAAGAAAATCTTAGGCTCTTGGTATAAATAAAGCGTGTCGTTAATTTGTGCATATACATTCTTTGATGGGTTTTGAACAAGGTGATCAAATGGAATTGTGTATTCTTCACCATTACGTTGCAATGTTACCCATGTTTCATAACCAGGAGACGATGGCCCACCCGCAGAGGCAATCACATCTAGAATTTTGTATTGATTGAATCCTAAAGACAAACGTGATGGATCATTCACGTCACCTAAGACACTAACCTCTGCCCCATCACGGCTTGCAAAACTAACAACAACTTGTGGCTCAATAGCTTTAAGCTCTAACTCGTCCTCAATATAAGTTGCGATCTCTTGTGTTGTCTTACCAGCAGCTTTAATCTTTCCAACGTAAGGCACCATCACCATACCTGATTGATCAATAGTCTGTGCAGGAAGCGTAACAAAATTACCTGGGCGAACACTAGAATCTTCAGGAATAAACAAACCACCTGATTGAGACTCAAAAATAGAAATAGAAATTGTATCGCCAACATTGACTGTAATCATCTCTGGCGTATCAATAGAAGGCCATTCTTTTGACTCTTCAGAAGCAGAAACCAAATCATTGATGCTTGCAATATCCGCATTATTCAACGCGATAATATCATACTGTGTCTCTGGAACTTTACGTGGTTCCATTTTGCTGCCCAATGTTTTTACATTGTCAGATACAGTTGATGGACCAGATGACGGCAACGCCCCACACCCCAAAAGAAATGTTGATGCCAAGCATGTAAACAGAAAGTATTTTGTATTCGTTGATTTCATTTTAAATCACAATCCCAATATTTTTCATAAATATATGTATATTTTGTTTTTAGTCAAGTTATTTTATTATTATCAATCAGTAGCTTAATAACAAACCTTAAAGTCAGCGTATACAGGAATATGATCTGAACCTGCAGATGGCAACGCCCCGTATTCTAACAAAAAAAGTCTTCCATTAAAGTAAATATGATCAATAGGTACGCGAATAAACGGTGGAAGCCATTCTGGCCACGTCCCTACAGCCTCATATAGAGGTATGTATGTTAAAGCGGCCTGCTTTTTAAAGGCTTTCATCGTTCTATGCCAAGGTACATTATTAAAATCCCCCGCGATAATAAAAGGCACGCTTTCATCAGCAGAGCGCCTGATATACTCAGATAATCTTAAAGCATCGTAATTACGTGCCGACATTCTCTCTTTAGATTTTGGTGATTTCGCGTGATAGTTTATAACCCTAATACTTTGATTATTATATGAAATATACGCTTCGGTTATGGATTTCTTTGTGCCTGGTATTTCAATCGTCTTAACACTGGTTATCGGATGCTTGGAAAGAATTATGCCCATACTGTGACTAATGCGCCCTTTATTTGGGTAATAAAAAGGATAGGTAACAGATAACGCATTCTTAGCATTCTGTAATAAATGGTATTGCGCCTCTTGCAGGACCACAATATCCGCATCAGATTCACGAATAACTGACACAATATCACTATAATTCTTGTTAATCTTGAAGATATTGAAGCCTAAAACACGTAAATCACCTGATTTTTGAGGCTCTTCGCAAACAACAGGCGGATTTACAAGCTCATACGCGCCAAAAACGATAAAAAGGTTGGAAATAACTACAAAAAATAGCAATAAAGCATAAAATATGCGTTTTAATAGTAAAAACACAACAAATAGTAGCGCAATACCTATCAAAACATGAAAACGAGCCTGCTCAAGGAAATCGGCGTAATACTCAAAAACACCTAAAAATGGCAATATCGTTACGGCTATTGCTATAAAAACTACACTAATATAGAAAATATGATATATAGGCTTCTTCTTGGTCATTTTATTAGGGCCATTAAAGGCAAGCTTTCAGTGAATTGAAAAGAAAATTATGATTTATAGTTTAGCGAAAGACTTTTTTGATAGAAACCTATTTGAACGTCTTATCATCTACATTTTTCTGGCAGGATTTCTAACCAAATTTATATTTGAGTTAGCCTTGGGTTCACCGCTCGGTGATTTTGCCCGCAATATGCAATGGTTCTTCTATGCCTTATTAGCACTAGACTATTTAATATGTCTCCCCAAGATTATCCGCATAAAGATTACGGTTAATCCTATTTCAATTTTTGCCTTAATACTCTTAATGATGGTCTTACATGGCCTTGTTGTTGGCATCCTTAATCATAACAAACCTTTCGTTATTTTGAACGACACCATCCCGATATTAATGATAGCCCTCAACATACTACGTATGCAGTCCCTGACAGAGATCAAACGTAAAATCGATTTCAAACGAATATTGAATGTGTCTACGATACTCATTTTCGCCGCTTGTATAATTAGCTTAATGGCAAACAAAGCCTATTTTATTTCTGCCCCTGTATACTTGCCGCTGTTCTTTACAGCTTTATACTTATACCGCCCCTTCCCTAAGCTGGTGGCGTTAGGCTTTTTAATAGTTATCGCCCTCACAATCAACGACACCAATCGTACCAACATCTTCTTCATCTTCGTTATGTGTAGCGTATTTTTAGCCATAAAAACGGTGCGTACACCTGTACAAGGACTGATTATTGTTGCCTTAGGCATAGCAAGTCTGTTCACCGTGTGGCAATTCATTCCAAAGGACTCTAAGACCTACGCCCGTATTACAAAAATACAAAATATTGATTTCAATGAACGTAAAGGATCAATCGGTGAACGCGCCGCAGAGCAAGACGCTGTTAATGCAGAACTTGCTAACAAAGGCCCCTATCAGGAAATGTTAGGGCTTGGCTTTGGTGGCGTTTACAGCGTATCGAGAACTCATACCTACTTACAAGATTACGGCCACGCGCACTTTGCTTGGGTTTGGTTCAAATTGCGCTTTGGCAATGTGGGTTATTTTTACTTTGCTATTTTCCTTGGCGCTATCATCTATAACGGCACGCGATCACTTCAACAGCGCGACCTTGTCGGCATAATGGTGTTTATGATGTGCTTTATTGCATTGCTGTATTGTATGAC
>JALZUF010000222.1 GCA_023301785.1 Alphaproteobacteria bacterium
TCTAATGCTTTATTGAGCTTTTCTTTTTTCTCGTTGTCTTGCGCGATGATCTCTTTCTTCTCGGCAATCACTTCATCAGGCGCATTCGCGGTGAAGTTTTTATTATCGAGCTGCTTTGACATTTTTTCGATATTTTCATCAAGCTTTGAAATCTCTTTTCTCAAACGATCACGCTCTTGATCCAAATCGATCAGATCGGCAATAGGCAACGCATAAGTCGCTTCACGGACGATTGTCTTGATCGATCCTTTTGGTGATTCTTTTACGTCTGTTTGAATGTCACTAAGGCGTGCCATTTGTCTGATGACAACATCATACGCCTCAAGGTTTTGTTTTGTCTCATCACTCGCGCCTTCGACAAGCATTGAAATTTCGGCTTTGGCTGGCACGTGCATATCGGCGCGTACTGAACGAATTTCACCAATAACATTTTGCATCCATTCAATTTTACCAACGGCATCATTGTAAGACAGTTTATCTGAATATTCTGGCCATGCTTGCCCCATGAGCAATGTATCATCGTCACGTTTCGCGATAGACGCATACAGCTCTTCGGTAATATAAGGCATAAATGGATTGAGAAGGATCAAGATTTGATCTAAAACCCAACCTGTTGTGCCGCGGATTTCAGCCTTCAGCGCGTCATCTTCACCCGCCAAAAGTGGCTTGGTGAATTCAAGATACCAATCACAAAAACTGCCCCAAACAAATTGGTAGACTGTGTTTGCAGCATCGTTGAAACGATAGCCTTCAATCGCTTGCGCTAAATTCTTTTCGCATTCTTTTACTGACGAGATAATCCATTGGTTTACTTCGTTTTGAACAGCTTCAGGATTGAAATCTTTTTGCGGCAGGCATTCATTCATCTCGCAAAAGCGTGTTGCGTTCCAAAGCTTAGTCGCGAAATTACGGTATCCTGCAACGCGGTCTTCGGACAGGCGAACATCACGTCCTTGCGCGGCCATGGCCGACAAACAAAAACGAAGCGCGTCTGCACCATATTGATCAATCAAATCCAAAGGATTAATAACATTCCCTTTTGATTTGGACATTTTTTGCCCTTTTGAATCACGAACAAGTGCATGGATATAGACATCTTTGAATGGCACTTCGTCCATCAAATATAAAGACATCATCATCATACGCGACACCCAGAATGTGATGATATCAAAACCAGTGATTAAAACATCACCAGCAAAATATTTATCAAGCTCTGGCGTTTTATCGGGCCAGCCCAATGTTGAGAACGGCCATAGCGCAGAAGAAAACCATGTATCAAGGACATCATCATCGCGCGTTAATGTAACGTCCGCGCCCGCTTCGGCTTGCGCTTCACTTTCCGTTTCGGCAACAAAGATATTTCCGTCTTCATCAAACCAAGCAGGGATTTGGTGACCCCACCATAATTGACGCGACACACACCAAGGTTGTTGGTTATCAACCCAATTAAAGTACATATTTTCATACTGTTTTGGGTAAAAGGTTGTACGCCCATCGCGAACAGCGGCGGCGGCTTCTTTTGCCAATGTTGGGCTGTCGACAAACCATTGGTCTGTTAAGAAAGGTTCAATCACAACGCCTGATCTGTCACCATAAGGGACAGCGTGTTTTACGCTTTCGACTTCGACAATTTTTTCTTGCGCTTCAAGCTCTTCTAAAATTTTCTTACGGGCGGCAAAGCGTTCTAAGCCTTGATATTCTTCAGGCGTATTTTCGTTTAAGTGCGCACTTTCATCCAAGATATTAATGACTGGCAGATCATGACGTTTACCAACTTCGAAGTCATTAAAGTCATGGGCAGGTGTAATTTTCACCGCGCCGCTTCCATGTTCTGGATCGGCATAATCATCGGCCACGATAGGAATAAGACGTTCGCAAATTGGAACGCTCGCCATTTTTCCGATCAAGTCTTTGTAACGATCATCATCAGGATGAACCGCGATGGCCGTATCACCCAGCAATGTTTCAGGACGTGTCGTCGCAACCGTAATAGTGCGCGCTGTATCGCCTTCGATATCATATTTAATGTGCCATAGGTTGCCTTTCACATCTTTTTGTTCGACCTCAAGATCAGAAATAGATGTTTGAAATTTAGGGTCCCAATTGACTAGACGTTTATCACGGTAGATCAATTTGTCCTTGTACATTTTTACGAATGTTTTCACGACAGCTTTGGAGAGCCCCTCGTCCATTGTAAAACGTGAGCGATCCCAATCAGGTGTACAGCCCAAGCGTTTTTGCTGATCGACGATTGTGCCGCCAGATTCTTCTTTCCATTCCCAAACTTTTTTGATGAATTCTTCGCGGCCTAAATCCCGACGATCAATATTCTTCTCACCAAGTTGACGTTCAACCACCATTTGTGTGGCGATGCCTGCGTGGTCTAAACCTGGTTGCCACAAAGTGTCGCGGCCTTTCATGCGGTAATAACGAATGAGAACATCATGCAATGTGCAGTTCAACGCGTGCCCCATGTGCAAGCTACCCGTCACGTTGGGCGGTGGCATCATGATTGTGTAAGGTTTAGCATCACTTTCTGGATTACATTCAAAAAGCCCTGATTTCTCCCAGTTTTCATACTGTCGTGATTCAATTTCGCCTGGCTGAAAGTTTTTGTCCAGCATCGTGATACCTCATATTTGTCGTTATTGTTTTAACCTGATACGGTTTTAATCATCAAAGGCGCGTCTGGCAAGCTTTTCAAGCTCTTTTTGGACAATACGTTCTACCATTGGCGGTAAATTATCATCCATCCATTCACGTAGCATTGGATTAAGCATTTCGCGCACGATGTCTTCCAAGGTAATACCATCGTAAGACCGCGGGCGATTAATGGGCATTTTGTTGGCTAATTTGGATATAGCATCCATAGCAACGGCTTGCGTTCCAGATGACATGATGTCTGAAGGTATTGATGGTTCAGGCTCAGTGTATACTGGCTCCTCTTCCATTTCAGGCTCAGATTCGAATACTGGTTCTGGTTCTTCTTCTGGCTCTTCAATATCGTTGAATTCGATTTCAGGCTCAGGCTCTTCTTCTGGCTCTGGTGTGTCATCGACCAAATCATCTTCAGTCAGCTCAAGAACATCATCAGTACCGTCACGGACAGGGTTATCTAACCCCTCTTCCGCAGGTGTTTCTTCATCATCATCAGAAATGATCTGCCTTATAGAAGCCAGTATTTCCTCGATGGAAGGTTCTTGATCAGATGAATTGTCAGACATGTTTGGACCACAAGAGAATCAATTAAATTGTTCAACAAGTTTGGGGGGTAAAAGTGTTTTTGTCAAAGCGTGACAATAGAAAAATTTATTTTACCCCCCTAAATTATACTCAAACTGTGGATAACCTATGTATAAAACGCTTATAACCCACTGTATAACTTATGTATTTCTTGTGTATTTTGTGGGGATTATTGAGGATTAATCTCTGAAAAGCCTAAATTTTGCGGCACAAGTAGCCCTAATGTAAGCGCCAAAGCGTATTGCGCGACGATTTCACGCTGGCGTGATTCCACAAGAGCAACCTCTGCCGTCAGCAATTCTTGATTGGCATTTAATGAATCAAGCGTGGTGCGCTCACCGAACTCTGTCTCATATTGTACGCCTTCTAATGCGATTTTGGCGGCTTCTATTTGTGATCTACGCGCCAACGTTGTTGCTTTGGCGGCTTGCCAACTTGACCAATTTTGAATTGTTGCCTCACGCGCGGCATTTCTGGTGACTTTAAATTGTTGACGCGCGGCTAATTGTGTCTTCGTGGCTTGCGATATGCGGGATTGCGTTGCGCCGCCTGTGTAAAGCGGTACAGAGGCACTCAAACCGATTGAGGCCTGCCTTTGCTCCTCAATAAAATCGCTTTGGTCATAGGTTTTATTTAAGCGACCAATGGCGCTGACTTGTGGGAGGCGTTCGCCTTTGACCGCGCTCACCTGCGCGGCAGCGGCTTGCTGCGCGAAATAGGCTTGTAATAGATCACGGTTATTGGTTTGAGATAACTCAATCGCGGCATCCAATGTCTTCGGCATATCAAATGTGAGTATAGGATAGTCCATATTGGATGGCGGCGGCGCACCGACGATGGCTCGAAAGTTGGCAATGGCACTTTTTACATCGGCTTGCGCCAAAATATAATTTGCATTGGCATCGGCCAAACGCGCTTCGGATTGACTGACATCTGTACGGGTCAGCTCACCAACATCAAATCGAGCTTGTGCTTGTTCCAATTCACGGCGCACTAAACTCAGATTATTATCTCTTAGCTTCACAATGGCTTGATTTTGATGCAGGGTCATATACGCCTGAACAGCAGAGAATAAAGTGCTTTGTTCTAAATGACTTAAAACAAACTCTTGAGATTTAACATTGTATTGCGCTTGTGCAATTTCGGCGCTTAACGTGCCACCTTTATATATGGATTGGTTCAAATTTAGGCTGGCCGACTTGGCGGCATTTCCACCATCACTTGAAAAAAAATTATCTCCTTGTGTTTCTGTATCAGTATATGTGATATCAGCATCCGCAGAAATTTGAGGTAACAGCCCACTTTTAGCTTGCGGTATTTGCTCTTTTGCCGCCAAAAAATTATTACGCGCAGACTGAATTGATGGGTTATTAGAGTATGTTAGAGACAAAGCTTCAGACAGAGGGTTACTAATGGTAACGGGGATTTCTTCAAATTCAATAACATCGTGAGCTATTACAGGATCACCGCCTATCTCTTGCGCCAATACACCTTGTGGTAATGCTGTAGAAATCAGTAGTAAAGTTATGATATATTTCATTAAAATATGAATTCTTTATCTGGTTCAAACCCAACAAGATAGGGCGTACCTGCATCAAAAAGAACCGTCTCTGGGAAGGCATCTTCTTTGATACGTTGAATAAGTGTTACTTTCGCCATTGATTGACCAGCCTTCTTAACGGGAACAATCAATTTACCGCCAATATTAAGTTGTCTTTTGATCGCATCAGGCACTTCGGCAACGGCGCCGTTAATAATGATGTGGTCATAAGGTGCATTGTTTGGCGCGCCCTCTATCTGTGGGCCAATAACAGCCACAACATTACAGTATGACATCTGATCCCAACTGGCTTGGGCTTGATCGATAAGTTCACGCTCTTCT
>JALZUF010000223.1 GCA_023301785.1 Alphaproteobacteria bacterium
CTTTCAATATTGAGCTTGATTTAGCCCATAGCCAAATAATCTATGTTGGTTTATAGTATGTTAGATTTTAACATGACCTATAGGCGGCCTTTATCCATGCTTTCAAAAACTCTTTCACTAAGTCTTATCTTATCTTCTGTTCTTGTTACCGCGTGTGCGTCAAGCGGCACATCAAAGACCGGTACAGGCTATAACAATTCAAAAGTAAATAGTGCGCGCCCGTCATTAGAGTCAAAGTCGATTGATAAAGCAATGCAGCAAGCGTTGATGCAAGCCGAAGCCAGCGGTAATGCTGCTGAGATTATCGGTACATTAGAGCAAATCAATGCCCGCCACCCTGATGATGCAGTGATCGCAACACGCTTTGCCCGCGCCCTGCGTGAAGATGACCAGATTAACAAGGCGCGTAAAGTTTTAAGCCCGTTTGCGAATGCAGAAAAGCCAAACATCGAAGCGCTGAATGAAATGGCGATGACAGAATTGGGATTAGGTGATTATGAAGGCGCGAAAAAATATTCAATGAAGGCGACTGTGATTGATCCGAAGAATGCCCGCGGATATTTAGCCTTAGGAACAGCGCAAGATGCGTTGAAAGATCATGCGAACGCTGAGCAATCATTTCGCCAAGGTTTGAAATATTGGAAGGGTGATCCATCACCTATCTTAAATAACCTTGCACTGAACCTAGCGTCACAAGGGCACTTAGAAGAGTCATTATCTTTATTGGAACGTGCATTGGAAATCTCACCAAAGCGTATGGAGCTGGAGCGTAATAGACGTATCATTGCAACATTGTTGGAGACATCTGGCCCACGTCCACCGTCACCAGTGGTTAAGCCATCCATTAAGATTCCTGCTGATGCGCGCCCACAAGCCGCCGCGGCAAAAGCAGCCGCACAATAATTTAATTATTACCGACGCCTGCGTTTGATGCTTCGATCCCTGCTGGTCCAAGGATAATAATAAAGAGAGCGGGTAGGAAAAATATAATCATCGGCACAGTTAGTTTCGGTGGCAGTGATGCCGCCTTTTGTTCTGCGTTACCCATACGAATATCACGTAGCTCAATCGCCATAACTTTCAAGGCTTGGGATACAGACGTTCCGTATTGCTCAGCCTGAATAAGCGCCGTAGCGAACGATTTACCAAAACCACCAACGCGGCGACCAAAGTCCGCCAGTGCCATACGGCGATCATTCAACATCGCCATTTCAGCGCTTAAGATACCAAGCTCTTCTGCCAAGACAGGTGAGTGTTCAGAAACTTCATCAGCCACACGCTCAACCGTTTGTTCCAAGCCAATACCCCCTTGCACACAAATCAGCATCATATCGAGCGCGTCTGGAAAAGTGAACGCCAGATCTTGTTGGCGCTTATCGGCTTTATTTTTGATGATAATTTTAGGCAAAAAGAAACCCGATAAAATTGCGCCCATAATAACAAAGAATTGCACGCCATTAGAAAGCTCTTCTTCTCCACCCGACATAACCATCATTGAGAATAAGACGAGGACAATCGGCAAACCAATTTGCATACCCATAAAAACCAAAGGTGCTTTAGGGTCACGAATACCTGCGAGCAATAAACTTTTGCGAATTTTTTCACCGAAGTCACCAGCCAGTTGTTGAACTTTGAAAAAGGTTGCTACGGATTCTTTGGCAGACAGGGATTTGTCTGATTTATTTTCTAAATCTTCACGCGCTGTTTGAAAAAGTGCCTTTTTCTTTTTCTCAATCACGTTTTTGTAGTGATCTTTTTTCTCACCCCTTTGTAGGATAGGAAAGACAAACGCTCCAAAAGAAAGTGCGGCAGCAATCGCGCTAAAAACAACAATCATGACTTCACTTGTAATACCAAACATAGGCGCGTCCTTTCTTTATACTTTAAAATTAATCATTTGTTTCATCACAAAAATCCCGACACACATCCAACCGATGGCGCACCCCAATAGAAACTTTCCGGTGGGGTCAGTGAATAGAACCTGAATATATTCACGGTTCACGAAATACATACCGAGGGCAACAACGACAGGGAGTGAGCCAATAATCATAGCGGAAGCTTTTGCCTCAGATGATAAAGCCTTTACCTTACGCGCCAATTTAAAGCGCGAGCGGATAACACTAGCGAGGTTTTGTAAAACCTCTGACAAGCTTGACCCTGTTTGTGTTTGAATAGATATTGCGGCGGCAAACATTTGCATTTCAGTCAGTGGCATACGCTTTGATGCGTTTAATACGGCCTCTGGTAGCGGTATACCTATCTTTTGTTGATCGAAAATGCGGCTCATTTCTTCACCCATTGGCCCATCAAATTCACGGGCAACCATTTTGATGGCTTCACTGACGGGCATACCCGCTTTAAGCAGGCGCATCATTGATTCAAGTGCGTCAGGAAAGTCATCCATAAAATGTTTTTGACGGCGGCCAATTTTAAAATTTAACACAAAGCGTGGTAAGCCAAGTAAACCAATAATAACGCTCATCGCCATCACGAATGGAGTTGCACCAGCAAGCTTAGCCGCAAGAGTTAAAACAATACAACACGCAACAGAAGCCAGCCAAAATTGTTTTAAGGTTATTTCCCAACCGCTTTGCATTATTTTTTCTTTTAATGTGCTTTTGGTTTTATCTTTTTTACTTTGTTGCTCAACGGCATTAAGTTTTTTCTCTAGGGCGGATCTTTTTCGATCCATTGGATTAACGTTGCTGTCTTTAGCATTCGCAACGCCCGTGCCTTTTACCACCTGCATCAAGTGTTTGCGTTTTTCACGCTGAGTATTAAGGATCAACGCACTAACGACGCAGCCGATGATAAGAAAGATAAGAAGGGAGATTATGAATGGTGCCATGCGATATTACCCGTAGGCTTCCTCCATAGCGTCCAGCACCAAGTTTTCAACGCCGAATTGACGCGCGCTGTCCCAGAATTTTGGTCGCATACCTGATGATTTTAAATGCGTAATAAGTTTGCCATTTTCGTCTTCACCGTCAAATTCAAGCTTAAAGAGATCTTGCATCGTGATGACTTCACCTTCCATCCCTGTAATTTCAGAAATGTGTGTGACTTTACGTGAACCATCACGCAGACGTTGCACTTGGATAATTACATTAACAGCAGACGCTATTTGTTCACGCACAGCAACCGTCGGTAAATTAAGACCGCCCATAGCAATCATGTTTTCCATACGCGAGACAGCCTCACGCGGGTTGTTGGCGTGGACGGTTCCCATAGAACCATCGTGACCTGTGTTCATGGCTTGGAGGAGATCAAAAGCCTCTGGCCCACGCACCTCACCAACGATAATACGTTCAGGACGCATACGTAGACAGTTCTTCACCAAGTCACGCATCGTCACTTCACCAACACCCTCCAAGTTTGGTGGACGGGTTTCTAAGCGCACAACGTGCGGTTGTTGCAGTTGTAATTCACAGGCATCTTCGCAAGTAATAATACGCTCGCCCTGTTCGATATAACGCGTCAAACAGTTCAGCATTGTTGTTTTACCAGACCCTGTACCACCAGAGATAAGAACGTTCACGCGGGAGCGGCCAATAGCCTGAATAAGTTTTGCGGCACTTGGCGTCATAGCACCAAATTCAAGAAGTTTATCGAGCGTCAATTTATCTTTTGTAAATTTACGAATGGTCATGCACGCGCCATCAACAGATAGCGGTGGAATAATAACGTTTACACGTGAGCCATCAGGCAAACGCGCGTCACAAATTGGAGAGGCTTCATCAACGCGGCGACCAATCGCGCCAACGATACGCTGACAGATCGTCACAAGGTGTTGGTTATCACGAAACTTCACTTCAGCTTTTTCGATTTTACCATTTAGTTCGATATAGACCGTATCAGGGCCGTTAATCATGATATCGGCAATGCCATCAATCTCTAGGAGTTCTTCAAGTGGGCCAAAGCCCAGCATGTCATCACCACATTCTTTGGCGATACGTTTTAATTCTGCGGGTGTTAAATCTAAATTACGGAAGCGAGCAATCTCTTCAACAGCGGAAGATACTTCCTCGCGCGCTTCTTCAGATTTCATACGGGCTAAGGCTTTTAGGTCTATACCGTCACGCAAGTCTAACCATATACGATTTCGTGCACGCTGTAGGCGAAGCGACGTCATCGTGTCTTCATCATTTTCAACAACTGTTTCTTCGTCTTCATCCATAAGAAGACCATCATCCATTGATTTCAATTCTTTGGGGGATGCCTCATCAGCAGGTGTGTCTGGTGTTTTTTCAACAACTTCGTCAGCCACCTCTTCAACCTTTGGTGCCTCATTGGTCATCGGTGGATCTACACGTTTTGGTGGCTCATCCGCTTCCTGTGTTTTACTTTCAGGCTTTGGAGGTGCCTTTTTAGGCTCCTCTTTTTGAGGCGATGGAGAATCATTTGTTTTTTTGCCAAACATAGTATCCTCCTATTTCTTTTTCAAAATTTTATCTAAAAAACCAGCAGGCTTATCTAAAGCTTCGCTATTTTTAGATGATTTAATTACGTTTTTGGCTAACGGTAGGAGTTTATTGATAATATCCATCCCTGCTTTTTGCTTCATAAGTTTCTTGCCTTCATTTTCAGTGCCAATAAATAATTTGGCATCGAATGGAATAACCACACTTGGTTTTATATCCAATGAATCAGCGATGTCTTTTTTGTTTACTTCTTTAGATGGCACGATACCCTCCATATTGACCACCAGATCAACACTGGATGTATCGCCATTTTTAAGAAGTTTGATTTCTTGCATTAAAGACCGTGTTAAGCGTAAAGATGGCAGCGTTGGTGTTGTGACAACGACAAGCTCATGCGCTTTGTTTATAACTGTTCTTTTTAATGAGGGGATTGCGCCCGACAGATCAACGATGACGACTGGATATTTTTTCATCATCAGGTCAATAAGTTCTTCATATTGCTGTGCGTGAACGGAGGCCTCTAACATAGGGTCAGCGCCAGCGGCCAAAATAGTCAGCTTATCGTTCGCATTAAAGAACATACGCCCTAATGTGTCTTCATCGTTATTACTCGCGGCACGAACGGCTTCGTAGAGCGTTGTTGAAGGCTCAAAACCCATACCAACACTTAACGATGACCAGCCACCAGCCGCATCCATCAAAAATGTTTTTTGGTTTAATTTTTCAGATATACCGCAAGCAAGACCTTGGGTGAGTGATGATGTTCCTACACCACCCTTTGCACCAATAACACCGATAAGACGACTGCCTTTTGCGCCAAGTTTATCAATTAAGGTTTGCGCAATAATTTCGGATAGTGTTTCCAGCGGTACTGGACGCACCAGATAATCACTCACGCCCATTGTTGTTAGACGGCGATAGAGATCAACATCATTTTCAGGGCCAATAATTATGGCGTTCGTCCCTTCGGCGCAATGCTCGGATAAATCACCTAATGCGCTGGCGAAATCTTCACCAGTTGAATTTGTCTCAATGATCACCAAATTAGGTGATGATGTATTTTTGTAGTTACCAATGGCGGTTTGAACATCGCCTTCTTCCACACTGATTGTGACACGCGCAAAACGCCAATCATTTTCAAGCGCACGCGCGGCCTCAACCGTTTGAGCATCTTTTAAAAATAAATGCACATCGGATTGTGGAAGTAATATATTCGTTTCGTTATTCACTTTATTCGTGCCTTTGATTGATACACTTTTTGACTGTTGTTTCCCTTCTATTATAGGGAATAAAGATTAATAGCTTGTGACTTGATTATGGATATTAATCACATTAATTCGCCGCCAAATCCCCGCGCTCTATACCTTCTATTGGTGCGCGTGGTACGCCGCCTTTGTAGCCGTCTGTTACGATTGCCGCGCGTCTGCCGCCAGCATCATCCATGGCATCGTTACCAAGTAAGTCTTTTGGACGTGCGATTTGACGCGCCAACATTGTTTCTTTACTGCATCCAAATTTATAATCAGGAATGAAGCGTGTTGTATCCGAGCTTTCTAGGCCAGGCATTAGATCACATCCCAATGGTGCCAAGGCTTGCACCATGTCATAGGAAATCAATAAGGATGGTGTTCCTTTTTCTATTGCGG
This sequence comes from Alphaproteobacteria bacterium, assembly GCA_023301785.1. Taxonomy (GTDB): domain Bacteria; phylum Pseudomonadota; class Alphaproteobacteria; order Micavibrionales; family Micavibrionaceae. The sequence goes on from JALZUF010000223.1 coordinate 6,068, forward strand.
CTGTTTGCGTTGTTACATTCACGACATTTTTTTTCTTTAAGTCAGCTGTGATATGTTTCAATTTATGAACCGCATTCATTGCCGTAAAAGATTTCGATTTTGGATCGAATGTCATAGTTAGATCAAGCGCACTTGTTCCATGTGCTTTGTAATGGCTTGCTAGATCAGAAAGCGTTGCATCATTAATATAGGCAAGCGGCACTTGTTCCATCGTTGTCGTGTTAGACAGTTGCGCGGTTGATGTGCTCATCATTGATGGCGTGTATTGCGTACAAGCCGATACGAACAAAGCACTAGCAATTACAGTCATTTTTATAAGATTGTTTTTCATTATATTATCCTTTTAATCCAGAACGTAGCCAAAGCCAGATGATGGCGCGATTAAATTCTCAGGGGCATCTTTGCCGTATATCCGTCTAATATTGTCACTAAAGAAATGGCTTGATCGGTTTTCTTGACGCACTGGTGCAGGGGCATTTGCCGGCATAATTGCATTGGCAGTCATGTCTTCTTCTGGTGGCAAGCGTGGTAGATTTGTATCATCTGGCACCATTGCACCATAGTTCATTTCTGGGCCTGTGTGTGTCATTGTTGATTTGTTTGCAGGCTCTAG
>JALZUF010000224.1 GCA_023301785.1 Alphaproteobacteria bacterium
TCTTTGAATTCTTCGGCTTCGGGCAGTGGATCTTTTTGAGTCGTGATGACTGGCCATTTTTCAGAATATTCACGATTTAGCTCAACCCATTTCTCTGTATCTGGCTCTGTGTCTGGGAGAATCGCATCAATTGGACATTCAGGCTCGCACACACCACAATCAATGCATTCATCAGGGTGAATGACGAGCATATTCTCGCCTTCATAGAAGCAATCCACGGGGCATACTTCCACACAGTCGGTGTATTTGCATTTGATACAAAGGTCGGTTACTACAAAAGTCATGCGAGAGATTTAAAAGAAAGTGTTCCGTTTTTCAAGGTAATTTCTGCACCTATTGGTAATGTGCATAATTGATCGCCGTGACCAAAGGGCGCATTCATCAGGATAGGGAAGTCCATGCCTTGTGTGTGTTCCAATAGAATGTCTTCTAAGGTGAAGCCAAAAGGGTTGGTTTCGCTATCTTTTGTATTGGTGAAATCACCGACAATGATACCTGATAGTTTGTTAAGCAGGCCAGCATTCTTAAATTGGCAAAGCATGCGGTCATAACGGCTGATGTGGTCGGCTACATCCTCTAATATTAAGACAGCGCCGTCTAGGCTTGGCATATAAGGTGTGCCTATAAGGGCTTGTATGACGCTTAAATTACCGCCAATTAATGTGCCATTCATGTCACCATCTTTTAGGGGAGTGCAATTTGATAGGTCAATATTGCCGTTTTGACCAGACAGAACATTTATCATGTCATCAAAGTTTGGGTGTGTCGGTAGCTCCCTGAACAGGGGGCCGTGAAATGTGACCAAGCCTGTTTTTTGATAAATAGAATTCAGCAAGAAAGTAATATCGCTATAACCAATTATAATTTTTGGATTTTTCTTAATGAGGTCAAAGTCGATTTTATCGAGCATCGTTGAGGCACGATTGCCACCACGCGCGCCCATGATAAGTTTTATATCAGGATCGGCGAAAAGGTCATTAAGGGCGTTTGCTTTTTCTTCTGCGCTGCCTGCGGATTGGTTGAGATGTGCTGTGGTTTGAGGATGGATATAAACCTCGTAACCTTGCTCTTCTATAAATGTTTTGGCGTTGATGATATCAGTTTCATCAACCCAGCATGATGTGGACATGACGCCAATTTTGTCGCCTTTTTTTAAGGCTGGTGGAAAGATGGGTGTGCTGTTCATGTTAGTTGTTAGGATCGTCTTCTAAAGAAGGGCTGTCATCAATGGTTGATGCGTCCTCAAGGAGTAACTCTATTAAAGCTAAGCCACTTTCTGATCCCCAATAATTGTTTTCAGCTTTTAATTCATCGCCGTCTACATCAACGCGAATTTCTTCGGCAGTATTGTCTTCAAAAGTGTTACTGCCGACGCTTCCAAGTACGCCACCGCCTAAATCTGCGACAAAAGTGCCAGCGGCAGAGTCGTCATTAATAAAGATACCATTACCTGTATTTCCTGTGACTGTATTATTTTGTAATTGAACCGCATTTATGCTGCCATCATTAAATCCGTACACATAGACACCACGTTGCGCGTTTCCAGTGGATGTGTTGCCGTCAACATTAGCGGTCGTAATAGAACTTCCTGCGTCAGCAGAGACAAGGTAGATACCATGTTCTGTATTACTGTCTGCTACGTTGTTTTCAATATTGGCTGTTGCTAAGACACCGCCATTTTGCGTGTAAAATACAAAGCCTTCTTCTGTGTTATTGTTCGATGTATTGCCACTAATATTCGCTGTTGTTATTTCGGCGCCTGCATTGTTTATTCTGGAATAGAATCCAACGCGTGTATTATTACTGGCAGTGTTTCCTGTCAGGTTTGCAGTTGTAATTGTACTGCCTGCACCGTTGGCATAGGTATAGAAGCCATGTTCAACATTATTGGAAGCTGAATTATTTGTTAAATTAGCTGTTCCTATATCACCATCATTTACGGCGTACACAAAATAACCACGCTCCGTATTCGTATTGGATATATTGTTATTATAATTAACAGTGCCAATAGTACTTCCTATTCCATCTGCGTTTGCGAGGAAACCATCCTCTGTGTTATTTGTTGCTGTGTTGCTTGTGAGGTTGGCTGTTGTGATGTCACCATCATTTACAGCATAGACGACAAGGCCTTCATCACTGTTTCCATCAGCATTATTATTCGTAAAATTGGCTGCGGTGATAATACTGCCTGCACCGTCTGCTATAATGGCGAGTCCATCAAGTGTGTTGTTGTTCGATGTATTATTTGTAAAGTTGGCTGTTGTAATGAGGCCTGCGGTATCTGCTGTGACTAAAGCGCCTTCTTCACCATTATTGTTTAGAGTATTATTTTGAATGTTAATGTTTTGTGCAACAGCTGCAGATCTAGACGTTAAAGAAACTCCTTTTGTCGTATTATTAGATGAGACGTTATTTATAAGATTGTAGTTCTGCATGACAGCGTTATCAGAAACGAGACTGTTAAACCCGTTGCCGCCATTGGTGTCTGCGACATTGTTTGCATAGGTAATGTTTGAAGACGAGCCTGCATTTGTTGTCAATATTCTGAAGCCAGCATTTGGATTATTGTTTGCTGTGTTGCCAGTATAGTTAACTTGGGTTAGGTCACCACCAGTAGTGGCGAGTGCCAAGTATCCGAAGTTTCCAACATTGTTATTTGAGGTGTTATTTGTAATATCAGCATTCGCAATGGAGCCGTTATTGATGGCTGTGAGTAGCATACCGCTTGTGTTTGCATTTGTTGTGCTGTTGGAAACGGCGACATTATCAAGTGCCGCATTGTCAGCCCTAACGATAATACCATAGTTCCCTGCGTGATTATTTGCAGTCACAGAATCAACTCTTAGATTATTTGCGTTGGTTGCTAATAGCCCGATATTCGTTGCGCCATCAATAGTTACGCCTGAAATAAAAGCATTGTCTGCTGTGATGTCTACACCATTGCCAGCAAGGTTTGTTATGGTTGGTGCGCCAAGGGCATCGGCGGCGATGAGGGTGGTGTTAGTTAGGCCTATACCGTTTGATGCGCTGAAGCGTGAGGAGTCGAAGGTGAGGTTAGAGCCACTACCCATTAGCATTTGACCTGTATCATCAAGATCAAATCCTGCCGTCATGCCCGCAGTCGTGCCGTCACCACGATTAACATAGATCAAATCATTTGCACCAGCCGCGGCTTGTGCCGCTGCCAATGTATCGAAAGG
>JALZUF010000225.1 GCA_023301785.1 Alphaproteobacteria bacterium
GGTTGCGGTCCTGCCCAATAATAAAGCGCTTCACGATACACCTCCGATTCAATCACCGAAACTATACCACAAAACACCGTTTTCACACAGCCACTGGATGTTTGTGACTTCGCCTGAGGGGGCAAAGCGTAATTAGTAAGCCTTTATACTTCCAAGATAGCAGTTTGACCTGCATTGTTTCCTTTTATATACAAACGGCCGCCTCTTCTCAGGTAATAACATAGCAGTGGGAGGCCCGACATCATTCATAATGTTGATTATCAAAGGTCACTTTGAGATGATGTTGACACAGTAATATAAAGTGACGGCCTTTGTCTGCAAATTTTACCTATTCAACAAATTTGAAATTTCCATGGCAACTATTTTAACTTTTAAGGTCTCAGCGCAGATATGAGGTTGAGTATTTAGTTTTTGGGTTAAATAACCTTAGCCTATAAACCTAATTTGAAGGTTCAAATTCATAAAGGCGTGTCCACCTTCTTCATAAACAGAAGCAAATTTATGTCGTGTTGTGGAGGCTGTTTCCAGTTTTGTATTATTGAACAAGTACTCGCCCAACTCAGAAATATTATAAATATGAAAACACACAACATCACCGTCTTCTTTGACGATGATGTAGCCACCGTCTGCCTTTATGAAGCCGTCCCAGTCCGTATTCGGTACAAGCCCTAGTGCCACGTTGATCAGAAGCTGTTTCATTTTATATTTGAGGTCTTCAAAATTAAAGGCTTCCCCCAAGCTATCCGTTGCCGTCTCATTATCCGCAATACGCTTTGTCAAATGCGCAACAGTGCGGGCCTGACCTGAAAAAAACTGAACCAAGTACTGACCAATGAAGAGCGGCATTGAGCTATCTATTTTACGCAGATTACGTTTAAATATGGGGCTAACCATGTCACATAGCTCAAGCTGTACGCCCTTATCCAGAAGGGCATTCAAACGGTCCTTAACCTTAGAACTCCCTGATATATCATTGATTTCACCAGTCGTGCCAGTGAACCCAGCGAGCTTAAATTTAAAGTTGGTCGAGCCTGACGCATTGAGCAATGTTGGCATGCCGCCGATATAGGACTTAATACTGAACTCTACATTGTTTTCACGGTTGGTGACATGGTCATGGATGACTATCATAATATCACCCTTCTTACTGGAGGTTGCTTTGACCTTGCCGCAATGCAGGCTCTCAATAAGGTCTTCCGCTAGGTCAATTTCAAAAGCGCGGCCTACACCGGCTTTAATGCACTCGAAGAGCGCTGCTTTAAGATCTCCAACATCGGCGTAATTGATCTTAAAATTTTCTTCCGTACTTTCCGTCTTAATGGACAATTCAATATTGTCATCATTCTTCAAATTATAAATGCGCTCAATTCCTGTCTCATGGCGCAGGACTTTCCGCACGGGATAAAATATATTGGGCAAAGGCGTTAGATCAGCACTAGCAGCTAAAAGCTGTCTCTCACTCAAGACTTTAATGAAAGCGTAAAACTCGCTCCATTCCCCTCTATTGAGCTTTTCAACCACTAAGCTGCTTTACGCCTCGACTTCGCTTGTTTCATATATTCGATCATGGCTTTCGCTGTTGCCCTAACAGCAGGCACAGCAACCGAGTTTCCTAGCTGCTTCATGGCTTGAGATTCAGAGACAGGGAATTCAAAACTATCATCGAGTCCCATCATCTTTTTGCCTTCCTTACTCGTCAAGCGAACGGTACGCCCGCTCAAAGAATAGCTATCCCAATTTCTTCGGTCCATCAGACCTGATCCCCGACCGCCAACACGTAAGGTATAACCTATCCGCTTGTTGCAAGGTTCTCCAAAAATGTCAGACATACTAATGGTCAAAGGCACAGCCTCAGGAAACTTAAACTCACACGTCTTTGTCTTTTCACCTTTAAAGCCGACCATAAAGATACGAGGGCGATGTTGTGGTAGTCCGTGGTCAGAAGCCTTCACCATTTTCCAGTGGAATGAGTACCCTAGTTTTTCGAGGGTTTCTTGAATAGCTATGAATGTTTGGCCCTCATCATGATTTTTTATGTGGCGTACGTTCTCTAAAAAGAATGCCTGAGGTTTTTTTATTTTCAAGATTTCAACAATTTCAAAAAACAGATTTCCTCGGTTGTTTTTACCATCATGAAATCCGCGTTTGTAACCTGCTTGTGAAAATGGCTGACATGGGAAACCGCCACATAAGATTTCAAAATCAGGAATTTTTTTGTAATCGACATCAGTAATGTCGCCCGCAAAATTACTTGCCGTAAAAAGCTCTGGGCTTATTTTCTTGTGATTATGCTCATAGGTGGTACGCGCATGTATATCTATTTCAGACGCGAAGACGCACTCTGCGCCCAGGCTGTGCAATGCGAGATGAAACCCGCCGATGCCCGCAAAGAGATCGATAAAACGAAACTCTGAATCTGAAATTAGTGATGATAGACTCATGTAAGTATTATGCTGAATTTCGTGGACGATAACAATAAAAATCCTGACAAGTTACTAAACAGCTTGAGGCGTCTCTTCTATCAAGGAAGTGTATCCTAACCCTATTCGAGTTACACTCGCACCAACTTTTTGTATATAATTCAGTGCGTATTCATATCGCAACTTCGCCACGACAACGGCCTCTGCATCCTCAATTATAAAGTTTTCGCCCTTAAGTTTCGGAACGGCAAGTTGAATTTTACTGTCAGTGATTAACCCGCTGTTATTTGCTACAAAGCTTCTCCATGTCGATTTCCCGTTGGGAATAGCTCTTGTGTGCACACCAAGACAAATCACCTCACCTGGAGCACTCTCCACAAAACAGAACAAACCACTATTTATGTGGGCATTAGTTATTTTTTCCAGGTCTTCTTCAAGTGTCAATTGTAGTGCAGTAAACGGGCGTTGCGATGCACTGCATCCTATAAATGCTGTTGTATTCTGACCTGGCTGTAAGTCACAGGCAGGAGTAGCACAAACCCACCAATTACCATTCATTTTAAAAATATGACCACTATCTAAATGATCACCATCAGTTTTAAGAGTAAGCGTGGATACGTAACTGTTATAATGAGCAACTGCTTTTTTTGCATCAGCGCTGTTAGAATCTTCTAAACTAACACCATAATGATCAGCATAGCTGGTATCTGACTCTTCGTCGGAAAGTCTTATTTTTTCTCCAAAATGCGCAACATTATCTTCAATTTGCGAAGAGATTGTTTCTGACTGTCTTGAAACATGCGCTTTTAACATTGCCCCCCTTAATAACTCAACCTCTTCAGTTGGACGACCGGTCCTTCCTGGGGAACAAAAATCTTTATAAAACTGTGCAAAAACGTGAATCTTTGCAAGTGTCCTGTCTTCTGCTACAACACCAACACTGCTAAGCTCATATCTATACTTCGCCGATATAAGGCGGGAGGGTGTCGGTTGCCAACTCACAAGTGCGCTTTGCAGGGCCCCTAACAAATCGTAGGGCCCCTTTTCAACAAACGTGACGAATCCACGGTCAGTTCTGAGCCACTTGTTTTCGGCATCGTTTTTCCAAGTTAAGCCTTCAAATACTTGATCTGCAAACATACCTAGCTTAGTTTTTTCAAACTCACGTATGGCCCAGTAGAAAAAAGATCTTAAATTCTTACCTTTAAGCTTAATTTCTTTACCGTACTCACTGATACTGGCGAGTATGCCAGCAGATTTCATAAACTCAACTGCGACCGTTTTCGGGTCTGTTTTAGGATCCCGAAGCATCAAATATGAACTTTGACTAAATAGCTCGAGAACTTTATCTTTAGAAAATTCTTCCTCATCCCCCTTCTCATCCAAAATTACAGTTAATTCTGACAGTGCTTGTTCAGTTTTCTCGTCAAACTGAGATGTGCAACTGGTCATTGTCGATATCAAACAATCAAAAAAGACATCATCAAAATTTTTCTCGTCTGTATGGACAACTACTAAATTAAAATGATTATTGGAAAGTACAGACTGAAGAATTTTTCTAGCCTTTTCCCCACCAAGGCCAGACCCCGCGCCCTCCAAGTTGTAATCTAAAACTAATAAGTCTGATTGATGAAGGTGATCCGCGAGGACGTCTACTTTCTGTTCACCTTCAACATTAGCTGCACTTTTATCTTCCGCGCTCAATATGTTAATGCCATCGTGAATATCGATGATTAGTCCAGGGTTTTGCACACGAAATTGTTTTATGACACTTAAGGGGCCGTTGGGTTGACTTCGCCATGCTTTGATAGAAGATCGAGTTTGCATGTCAGAATTTTGGACTTCTCCAACCATGCACTCGTTTAGTATCTCATTCCATGTAGGGTACTGGTCATCTACAATTAAAACAGACCGTATTGGGGCAATGAAAGCCTCATGTACTAGTGTCGAAAAATCAACTGTTTCAGCCAAAATTAGCACCCTTAAACTCTATTAGGAAATTTGCACCCTTAAGCTGCTTCTTATGCGAGTCAGTAATATAGTCAATAGAGTGACCACCAGCCATCAAGTTAACCCGGCATAAATAAAGGCCGACTCCTCTCCCCCCACTGACCTTGCGGGTAAAAAACATTTTGAAAAGGCTTTCCTGATCCAGAGGGTCGATACCAGGACCATTATCTGAAACAATTATCTTTCCTTCAAAAACAGATATCTGCACTTTAGGGGATATTGTATGTGAGTTTACCAGCCAGTAGATACTGTTGTTAATGAGGTTAACAAATACAGGAAGAATACGAGAGGGCTGTTCTTCAATTTCAAAATTTTGGAACTCAACAGTTGGGTTGAAAGAAATGCCACGGGAGGTAAAAGCGGTATCGAAAAAAAGATTTAAGTACTTTTCTATTTCCATTCCTGTAATTTTTTTCCGAGTGCCAGTTCCAGAAACTTTCAAAGGCGCTAAGAAATCCAACTGATTGGTAAGTGCTTCAAAACCAGTTTCAATCAACTGAGTTCCTGACGATTCTCCTGAGGACTTCACTTGTCTCAAGCCTTCACGTATCATTCGGGAATTAGAGTTTAGCTCATGCCCTAAGATCTCGACTGTTATTCCCAACTGCGCGACTTGGTTCAATCGGTTAAGGTCGTCACGAAGTGCTATGTTATCTGCAACCCCCTGACTTGCAATAAGTTCTATATTGACACTTTCTCCCATCAATTCCAGGGCATTTAGATAAGATTGAAACAGTTCTTCATTTTGATTATCTAATGATGTGTGGATTTCAGAAATTCTTTGCAGCCCAGCATTCAAGTCTAGTCTGCGTAATTTCACCTGTTCGATTACGGGCAAGGCTAGTCCAGAATACTCCTGACTCTTTTCTTTGAAGAGCTCATCAACACGGTTGCGTTCAGATTGCTGTAAGGTGCTAATCGAGTTTTTCCAATAACTCATTCGGCATTGCATAAGTGCGGCAAGGTTTTGGAATTGTCGCTCGACGATTTCTTCAGGTTTCTCGGGGTTTATGCGCAGAATTGCTTCTTCTAGTGCAGACACAAACAATTTTAAAAGGTCTTGAATTTTATCAAAAACAACAAGAAACAAACGATAATCATCTTCACTAGATCCCAAGTTAGCAGGAGCAGTGGCTAAGCTTAACTTCTTAAGCTCTGAGTTGATCTGGTTTATGTGGGCTTGGGTAGCCTCTATATCCTGAGCATTTTCCAAGTTAAGGGATGACAGTTTTTCTGTTGTGGATCGGAAAATTTCCGAAAGAATTGGCAGATTAACCTTAAGTTGCTTGCGAAAAATCTTAGCATTTTTCTTAGCTAGTTTTTTTCTTTCTAAATCTGCTTTCTCAGCCTTATTACGCTTTTTAATATCCGCTAAAGCTTCGCCACGAAGATCTGATTTCTGACCATAATACTCATTTGCTACACGCCTTAAAATATTAATAATAATTGTGCGTAACGCTTTCGCGCTGCGATTATCAATAAAACCCTCACGTCCGGCCTTGTCTCTCAAATTAGGGTTAGACTCTCTCGAAATTGCTACTCGACCAAACATTTTCTGAGAGTTGAAAAAAGCTACGCCCGCAGAAGTACTTCTTCGAGCTTCTATTTCAAAGAAATCGTTTTCAAGTCTACCGTATGGTAAAACTCTCAGTCCGTTCCGAAAAATAAGAAATCCACCATGTTGTTTAGCAAGATCACCAATCTTATTAAATTGTTCGTCGGTATGAGTTGAATTCAACCTATTCCGTTCGTAGGTAGCAATATGCAAACCAATTGGTCCTACAACTGTGGTTGGACCTTTTGGGGGTTTATAATCTTCTGGCGGATCAATCACATACCCGTTGTCCGTTGTTTGCCACTCGCCAAAGGCTTTTACTTTCCCTCGAAAAACGCCATTCACATCAATGTTACCACTCAAAACATGCTCAAGTGAATCAGTGAATTTACGATTAATTACGTCTCTTCCATCTTCAACAATAATTTTACAAACGTCATTAGACCAAGTTTTGACCTCATAGGAAAACTCTGGATCAAATGCGTTTACTTCATCAGAGTTTACTTCATCAGGGTTTACTTCATCAGGGTTTACTTCATCAAGGTCTACATAGACATATGGGTCTGTAAAGGCTGATAAAGTAGCGAAAAAGTTTTCTCTCACTCGATCAACATTACCATCAGCTTCGATACTGGAAAGTTGAGCACGTAAGTCATAGTTGATATCAGAAACTAGAAGGGCAGTGCCATGGTCAGACTTACCAGACCAAACATCCCAAGGACTGAGGTGCCTTGCTTCAAATTTAGCATCAATGATAGTGTTCACTATCAGTTCAGAGGGTTTCGCCGCTTTTGGATCTTCATCAAGCTTCAGTTTGTCATAAGCTTCCCAAGCAATCTTTAATCGGTCTGCTTTGACGGGGTCACTTGTGTTTCCCCATATATTGCTAGTTAAGCCATCAAATAGTTCTGGCAATATATCTAACAAATCTTCTTGGTTATCAAATTGAGCAACTGGCAGCTCAATATCTGAGAGAATTAGGTATGGGTTTTCGAATATACGCCAATCAATCAATGCTGCGACAAAAGGTTGACCCTTTCGTTTTGAAACAAGTAATAATAGCGGACCTAAATTTGCGGAAGAAAGCCTACCAATCCCCTTTTGCCCCTGCTTAGTGCGCTTAAGCAATCCGTTACGATCAGCCTTTTGATCAGTTGCGCCATCATATTTAGATTGGGTTCCGATGACTAACCAGCGATTAAAAAACTCGTCAAAGTTCATTCCATGACCATCGTCGAATATAGCGGCTACAGGGTTAGCATCATCAAATAAGTGAAGCGATGCAGAGCGCGCATACGCATCGTATGCATTTTTCCACAGTTCCGAAATAGCGGTGGGGCAATCAGCAATTTGTTCACGGCCAAGATGATCTATCGTTCTTGCTTGGGTTCTAAATGCGAGTGTTTCAATCATTTTTGCCCTAAGGAAAAAGGTACCATTATATCAGGTTCATCACCATTTAGCTTTAGTTAGCCTTTTAAATAAGAAAAGCTTTTATTTAATCACTGTTGTTATGAACAGATAATCCGTACCACCATGTTTATCTTTACGCCACCTAAATAAAGTTGACTACATCATGAAATACATTTGAAATTACTCCTGCGAGAGCCATTGTATGGGAAGGCTTCAGTATTACAAAAATGTAATGCAGTGCTAATTATACTCACATACGCTTACAATATGCTTCCAACTTCAAAACAACAAAAAAGCCGCCTCCCAAGGGAGAGCGGCTATTTATTTGTTTTCCTTACGGAAATTTTGGTTGCGGGGGTAGGATTTGAACCTACGACCTTCAGGTTATGAGCCTGACGAGCTACCGGGCTGCTCCACCCCGCGCGCGTCATATATGGCGTGGG
>JALZUF010000226.1 GCA_023301785.1 Alphaproteobacteria bacterium
AGTCAATCAACGCTACGCGAGCTATCCAGCTCCATAGCGCTATCATACCGTTGCATGATGTTGGTGGGAAATCAGGATGTGAGTGATGAGTCGCTTACGAATCCAGAGAAAAAAGAGGCTACGGCAGCCTGATTTAACGCGCAACTATGTTGACAGACACCGCCGGTGCGTTAGTAGTGCACGCCGGGATCTGTGCGAGGGGTGCCGGGCAACCGGCATTCCTATCGCGACCAGTAACAACACATGTGGCGGGTGAATCGTTTACACACGTTCCGATCGCGACCGTTACTTATAAGGCACGCTCTCTTGGTGTAGGAGCACCCATTTTTGGCTATGCACAAGCCCTAATGCAATATGTGCAGGAAGTAGCGCTTACTGCTGTACAAATTCTACACACTGTGAATTGACGAAAGAACGTTCGGAAAATTCAAGACTATAGCCAAAAACTTGAAAATCTCTTGCGCAGTGCTTCTTGACCATATCTATAGTATTGTTTGAATACAACGAACCTTTTTCTGCTTTATTGTTGCGTACTTTTAACCGTTCAATGGCTTGAGCTTTGGGCAATCTTTCTTGAAGAAATCCCCACTCTTTGTCAATATTTTCCAAATGAAATGCTGCGTCGATTATTATTTCGCCTGAAGCACTGCTGGATACCCAGGCTACTTGTGACCAATACATTCTTGCCTTACCCTGATTCGGTTGATTTCTGATTATGTTTTCGAGCATTTTTTCAAATTCGTAAATTTGCACGACATTGCGAACGTTTTTTTTTCTATTTTGATAGTAAAAAACAGATTCCATCCTGTCAAAAGGATTTCTGCACACGGTGAACTTAAAGCACGAATTCCAGTGTTCTTTCCCAACACGTTTTTTTCTTTCATCCGCCAGATCATGATTCAAAAATGGAAGACCTATAGCACGCTCCACACTTGTACCACCGCACTTATTAATGTGAATAAATTGGAACATCGCACGTTTATATAAAATATCCAATGTGAGGTTCCGTATAGGAGATGCCGCGAACTGTATAAACTTATTGGGAAGCACATTCCTAACTGAGTCTTTAGCTGACTCAAGCAGTTTTCCTTTCACGTAGTACTCCTTTTGCTTTGACTAAAAAATAGCTTTGTAACCAAATAAGATAAAATACCAAAGGCTAATATACGACTCCAAGCAACTCCATCGGCTTGGTAGTTGTACCCTAATATCGTTGCAAATAGTGTAAGAGCTGCAAGAGCAATTAGATTGTACTTAGCAATTGGCTTTTCGTATCCGGTCATATTAAGAGCAACGACGATAGGTGCGATGAATGCAGCGATAAGCTGCGCAAGAATCAGTGTTTCCAGGATTGCGGATGCCTCTTGAAAATTAGCACCATAGAACGTGTCAATCACTGTAGATGAGAATACTAAAAGAGCTAATGACAATGGAAATATGGTGATAACTGTCACTATAAACATAGCCTTTATCAGCTTACTCAATCTGAGTTCATCACCTGAGGCATGCGCTTTTGAAATTAATGGGGAGACAACTGAATTTAGTATATTTTGCGGAAAAGAAATCAAATACACCATTTTAAATGCAGCTGAATATAACCCAACCTGTGTAAGGCCAGCTATTGGCGCGAGTATAAGTACGTCAACCCGATTCATCATATCTCTAGCGCCAAATGAAAGAAGGAAGGGAAGTGATTGCTTTAACCACACCCGAGGCGCGAACTGTAATTTTGCAGGCGGATGCACAGATGCGAACATGCTTCTAAGTCTTAAAAGTGATATCACGACCGACGACGAAAGTGAAATCGACAGAAGCGCAAACACTGAATTTGTGGACTCGGGGTTGGTCGAGACAACTAGTATGTTCAGCACTATAAATGGAAATACTACTTCCCAAAAGGACCCTTCAGGTGTCAATTCGAGCGTCGAAAATTGCCGTTTTACTAATTGAAGCATTGACAGTCCAAGCAAAACTGACCAGAAATGAAAAAAATCTACTTTTTTCAATGTAGAGCAGTCGAATAAGTCGCATACCAAATACAAGAATATGGTAATTACGAGCGATGAGCCTAATATGGTCAACTTTGAGAACAGTAAAAATCCTCTAAGGTGCGAGATTTGGTTATCGTTCCTGTGTTGCGTGATAATTTTCAATGACGAAATCGGCAACCCCAACGAAGTAGGCTGTTGGCACACCTGTGCGACAGCATATATGACGATATACAGCCCGTACCCCTGAACTCCCAAGGATCGAGAAAGTAGTGCTGCAAGGAGCAGTTGAAGAATTCGTCCACCGCTTGTAAACACGAATGTACCAAATAGCTGCTGAGAAAATTTTGAGAATTTGCTCGTCAGTCGATTCAAGACACGCGCGCCTGATTTACAATTCCAGCAAATTTTTCTAAATACTTCGCCTTGCCAAAAACTGTTTTCGCCTTAGTGCGCAAATCTATATATCGGTGGCCTTGATCAGATGAGAATATTTCGAGAAGCTGTACTGCGGCTTCTTCGACGCTAGTGGGCGAGATTAGCACTCCAAGGCCATTGTCTTTAATCCAATTTCCCATCGGCTCGCTATCACAACACATTACAATTCCGGGCGTGCCCACAGCACAATAAGACGCAAGCTTTGAAGGAAAAGCATACTTCATCAAGTCATCTTTCGCACCTACTAGGCCGTATTTTGCTTTAGCAATCTCCGCAGAAACTTCTTCCCGCCCTATGGGGGCATGAAAAACAACGTTGAGTCCGAGAGATGCGGCTTCTTGCATGACTTTTTGTTTCATGGTTCCAGAGCCAAAAAACGCAATTTTTAAGTGATGTAGTTTTGCTCTAGAGATAGCGTTAAGAAAGAACAAAAGATTCTGTGCTAATCCAATTCCTCCTGTGAATATGATGTCGTACTGCTTGTCAACAGCGCCGACGTTGTACTCTAATTCCATGGCATAGTTAGGTATTACAGATATTTTGTTGTCAAATATGAGGTCCTTATTACCTGCCACGAGGTGACTTTTCATCGATGGCGAAATGGTCAATGTTTTCCAAGACTCAGAAATTGTTTTGTACTGCGCCCACCTGTAAGCCCTCTTAAGTACCATTGTAGGTACCCGATACTCCATATTGTCTTGTAGATAGAAAACGTACTTAGTCGATTTGCCCATTAACTTAGTTAAAGTCATTAAGACTAACGCAAAAAGCGGCGGATAGCTAACCAAGTAAATAATGGAATAACGTTCTTCACTCTTTATTTTTTTCAATGCTCCAAAAAGTAATTTTGCAAAATTTATAGACCGAGCGGCTTTAGAAAGCTCTCTGTCAGGCGGCGAGATAAAACTTTCAGTAATAACATACTCTCCAAATCGTTGTTCGCGTTCTTCTCGGAAAGACTTCACTGAACCAGTAATTACATCGACTGAATCACCGCTGTTTTGATGCCAATCAATAATGTCACTGAACATCAAAGGCAGCACCGAAACAGTTTCAGGCCAGACATACCTATGAACAATCAGAACTTTCAATGGGAAAGACTCTTTAATACTGCTTCTATATCACTGGTATCACGGCCAAAAACAATCCCTTGAGCACAAAAAACGATATGTTTATTATTCTCAGCGGCCAGGCTCAAAACCTCTTTTGCTAGAGGCACGTTGCCCTCGAATATCTCTAGGCCAAAGACTATCACGGTGTTCCCCATGTTGGTATCGGTTATTAAATAGTGTCGAAGAACCGGCATGTAGTTGAGCGTAAGAATCTCCGACTCATTACCTACGACCCCTATGTCGCTTGCCGCAGCAAAAGCTGAGCACAGCATCAGTTGCGCTTTTGCACTAATCCCTTGGCATTTGTTCGAGTAGGTTATTCCTGATAACTCAATGTCTCGTGATTCAGCGTCTACGACTTGTCCGTCGCTTTGTTCTAACTCCTGGCGGGAGAAGAAGTTGGATCTCGGCTTGGTACCTAAATCTGTTTCGTAGGGTGCAATTCTGAAATCAAACGACACTCTTGAATATCCCAGAGTATTTTGCTCCGCCCCGTGTACCATTTCTGATGAAAAAGACAACATGTCGCCATATTCTCCGGTAAAGGGCTCACAGGCTTGAGATGCAATATTGTTTATTTCACTCAGTGATGCTCGGTCTAGTAGTATTTTGTCTAGACATGCCCTTGATTCATTAATGTCTTTGGCCATGTAGAGTGTATTGCCGGGTGCTACATCAACAAGTGGCATCCAAAAGCTGCGAACAGTGTTTCCATGACCGTACCATCCATCCGAATGATAGCTAGTGGAGTTTGCGCGGGGAAGTTGAATTCGAACGGTTGGTGTTTTCTGTATTAATCCGCTGCCGTCAAAATAATTATCGATGAGGTAGCCTCCAAAGGCTTTAAACACAAACTGAAATTCTTCGGAACGAAACGACTCAAAAACGACTTGCCTATAGCTTTCCACGTTGTTTTCGATTTCTGGAATTGTATGAATATCTTCCAGTTTTTCTATGCTTTGATAGCCGCTTTTATTGGAATGGGCATTGATGTGCCGCAGCACAATATCCCTGAAATCGTACTCTTCGCTGTCAAACTGTAGTCGATGAGTTCCTTCTATGTAACCTAACATTACTGTTCCTTTCGTTTTTTATGTTTGAACTCAGCCGATTAAGGTCTGAATTTTTTTAGGGAGAAATAAATTTGAAAAGTTAAGCGTATCAAGTCTTTCTTGCCCTGATAGCTACTCGACCTCGCCTGTCATTAATTTTAGCAATAAAATAACCAACCAGTAGCTCATCGAAAAATGTGTAGAAAAATAAGGAAGAACACAAAAGCACGAGTAACAGTATTCCTTCGGTCCTTGTGTTTTTGGACATCATGTTAAATACTGCTGCACCTAAGAAGACCACGGTCAGTACTGCGCCAAGAACTCCAGAACGGTATACGGTTGCAAAAATCGAGTTGTGAATGCTGTGAACATCAATATATGAAAGTGTCTTTAGGTCATAGAAGCTAATCTCAGCTCCAAAGCCATATCCTGTGAAGATACGAATCGGATTTGACTCAAATATCGCGATGATCTCTGTTACTTCCGATGTTCTTCTGACCTGCGATTCGATTAAGGACTGAAACGACATCAATGACCCAAAACGAGAGTTTGCAATTAGATGAAACAATGTATCTTGGAAAGCTGCAATTGCAAGGAAAGCGAAAATACCCAAAACAATAAGCTTCCAACTCTTCATGTGCGATACCACTAGAACGCCGAATCCGAGAACAAGTGCGCGTTTCTGGCCTAGCAGTACTGTTATCCATGCGAGAGCGTTTAGAGAGTGGATATAAGCCTTCCGTTTAACTTTGAATTGCGGAAACGAGAGGGCCATAAATATCGCGTCATAGGCAGTGCCGTAATAGAGTTTGTTTAGACCGCCCATGAAAAACACAAAAATTGTAAAACGAAGTAAAATAAAAGCACTCAAGATGCGCAGTAGCAGTATTTCGAAGTATCCGGCTAATGGTTTTGCGTAGAAATACAAACCAACACCAGCGGGTATGAATAATGATTTGTAAAAATCTCCCGCAGTATCTGTAGTGTTATTTTTTAGCCATAATCCAGTCGCAAGCGACACAAAAATATAAGTTGCGTACAGTATTCCGTACCAGCGCAACGCTATTTTATTTGGCACTTTGGTTAAAAACAAAATAACAAACGGCAGCAGCAGTGCTCCCCATACAAGAAGCAGACTGCCAAGGTCGATGCCTCCAATCACCCCGCGAGCACTTAGAATCCTTAAATCGTACCAAACAATCGCTGAGCAATAGACTAACAAAAACGTGGTAATTACGAGTTTTCTAATTGAAGGATTCATCAATTCTCACCAGTTCGGGGCTACGCGAGTTACGTGGTATCGCATGGTACCCAAAGCGCTTCATAACGAGCGGTTTGTAGATTAGATTACGATACAAATTTGCAGCTTTGCTAGATAGTTCGCCGCCGTTGTTTTTATTGTTGGATGGACCTTCAACGTTGTAAGGGGTGCTGTCAAAATTAGCGTCAAAATCATTCCAGAAATTTATGTCTGCAGCATTCATGGTTCTTATTTTTTTGAATGCCTTTTCAGTTATGGAGTAGCCGCCGATTGAAACACCATTGGTTACTTTCACATCATCTGGAATTCTGGTTGGATGCTGGGAAGACACGTTTTGTTTGGTCAATACGCTTGGTATGTCTATATCGCAGTTTTTTAAAATTGTTGGAAGACAGTCTTCGAATTTCCTCACCGGTAATAGGTAGTCCACAGTTTCACTGCCAGAAAGTCCGCGGTCAACTGAGCCGCTACCAAGAAATTTGAGTAAATAATTATTTTTCCACGGGATCATCGCATAGTCGTCAAGGCTGCCCTGCCAAATTCCTCGGCGAACATCGTGGACGTAATTTGAGATAAGCCGCTCAAGTGGCTCACGCACGATTGACATCGATTGTGTTTCACCAAATTCTTGTTCAAATATTTCCTTCCTATCTGGCGTTATGCTATGTCCAGAGCACACCTTAACTGCAGGGTAGAGAAATTTAATTTTCTTCAAGTCATTTTTTGTAATTCTGTTCTGGTTAGATATTGCGTCCACAGATTGAAACGGCAACTGCTTTCTGAAGTGTGAAATCAACGTGGTGCCAGCACATTTTTCTATGTGGCTGAAAATCAACATGAGTATGTTCCTTCGTAGACGCAAACTAAGCTAACAGGCATCCCATCTGAAAGCCGGCTGTCTAGGATTGACGTCAGTGCAAGTCGAAACAGAGAAGTAACATGCAGATTGCCGAGGCTTGGCGAGGAAGTTAAGCTCGAATTGTCGAGTAAGTGTATTTTCACTAAACTTGGACGTTCTTCCATTTTTGTGTTGGTTCGCGAAACGTACATAATAGTGTTGGTAGCTTTTTATCTGGCAAATCTGACTTGCGCAAAAAAAACTGCGCTGGGTGCTTGCTTAACATATTTTCTGCACACCTTCTTCATCTGGGCTTGCATAAGCACTTTGATTTCGTATCTTGCCAATCAATGATTATACCGACGAATCCACGTTAGCGTTGAAGCTGTTCAAATAGGGCATGTATCTAACCATTGCAAAGCGACATTGTCTGTCGTCCTAGGTCTAGTGCTGGTAGGTCAACGGATTCGATCACCTTTTCAGCACGTCAATCGTATATTGGTGCGGGAATGTATAAAGTTGTCTTCATAGGTGTGGTGCTTAATTATCACAGTACCTCCCACCCCAATCCACACTTTCTTGGCGATAACAAAGAATCGGGAATTTTTTGGTTCTCAAGGTGAATGGGCGGTTTAGGCTGGAACGTGATGGAGTGCATTGCTGGAGCATGAATTTAGCGATTGATGGGCGTTTTTAGATTGAAATGCAATTGTCCGTTCATTCGGATGCTCTTGAGGCAGCGTTATAAAACTGGCAGGTGTCTTCGAAATCTCAAGTGTGCGAAACAGATGCTAGCACTTCTCCGATAACACGACTGACTGGGGATTTGACATTCTATAGATTTCATCCATATCGAAAGCTGGCCGGTCGTTATTATGGTGAACGGCTCCGCTTTGCATTTAACTCTAAGCGCATTTAACTCTAAGCTTTTGTTGTATCTGGAAACCAGTTTCGATATTCTGGGCAAGATCGTATTACAATGCCGTCCGACGAGAGTTCTGCAGTTCGCTTATAAGCCTTCAAGCTAAAGGCATTCGCTGAAATTCGAGTTACTTTCCTCAAGGTCATATCAGGTTATTGTTTACTGCGGCCACCCTTGTGCGAATTCCTCGATGCTTGTCCATTTCGCTACACTAATTCACATTTGGAAAATTTAAGTGCAATGAACAAGTATTTGATAACCGGAGGTACGGGCAGCTTTGGTAAAACCATGCTATCGAACCTGTTACAAAACAGTTCAAATTCCGTAGTTGTCTTGAGTAGAGATGAAGAAAAGCAAGACGCCCTTCGTAACATTTTGCGTAATGAGCGAGTTAGCTTTCGGATAGGCGACATTCGTGACAGAGCAAGTGTTGATGACGCGATGCGAGGAGTTGACTATGTTTTTCACGCAGCGGCTTTGAAACAGGTCCCTTCATGTGAATTCTTCCCTATGCAGGCCGTTGCAACAAACATAGCTGGTTCAGAAAATGTTATCCGCTCCGCGGTGGCGAATCATGTAAAAAGTGTTGTTTGCTTGTCAACAGACAAAGCCGTTTTCCCGGTAAATTCCATGGGCATCTCAAAAGCAATGATGGAAAAGCTTGCGCAAGCGGCGGCTCGTGAGCTTGGGCAAGAAGGCACAACAACTGTCAATTGTGTCCGTTACGGAAATGTTATGTGCTCGCGTGGATCGGTGATTCCGCTTTTTATGAATCAAATCAAATCTGGCAATCCTGTAACATTAACTGTGCCGTCGATGAGTCGGTTCCTAATGCCACTGCGAGAATCTGTTTCACTAGTCAACTTTGCTTTTGAGAATGGCAGGCAAGGCGATCTATTCATTATGAAGGCAAAGTCCTCTACGATGGCCGATTTGTTGCAGGCAGTTAAAAACATAATGAGTGCTCCAGAACACTCGGTAGAAGTAATCGGATGGAGACATGGCGAAAAGCTGTATGAAACCCTTGCTAGCTCGCAAGAGCTGGGCTCAGCAGAGGATTTAGGGGACTACTGGCGGTTACAAACAGACCTTAGAGGGCTCGACTACAAGCCGTTTTTCAGTGAGGGCGATGAAAAAATCGAAGCGATCGATGACTTCCACTCTCATAACGCAGAACGCATGAGTGTTGCTGAGATAGAGTCCTTGTTATTGACCCTGCCAGAAGTGCAGGCTTTTCTAAATACGTAAGGATGAAGACACTTGACTGTTGAAACCAAAACAGTACTCGTCACTGGCGCGGGGGGGTTGCTCGGATTCCATGTGAGAGCTCTGCTACTTGCTAAAAATGGTGAACGAAAGTTCCAAAAGCAACCGCCTGCGTACAATATTCGCACGGCCAATACTGCCGAATTTTCCGATGCTCAGTGTCTATCAAGCTTGGTAGAAGGCTGCGATGTTGTTTTGCATCTGGCGGGCGTCAATAGAGCGCAACCTGAGGTCGTTGAAAGAGCTAACGAAGCTATCGGTCAGCAGCTGACCGATGCCTTATCAAGCACTACTTCCAAAGCGCATGTGGTTTTTGCGAACACGACGCATGCAGCTAGTGACACGCCGTATGGTCGTGGAAAATCAGCTTGCCGTGACATCATTTACAATTGGGCTAAGTCGAGTAAGGGCACCTTTACTGACGTAATTCTCCCTCACCTATTCGGAGAGAAAGGTATCGCGAACTACAATACCGTAACAGCGACACTTTGTGAGCATGCACTAAATGGGACCGAGCCAGAAATTCATGAAGGAGCTCAAATTGAATTACTACATGCGGGCGATGCTGCGGAAATAATGCTTGAAGCAGGTTTGAAACCTGAGGGCGATACAATAAGAGCTCGGGGAGTGCCAATTACTGTCCAAGAATTGTACAGCCGTATTTTGTCTTTCAAAAAACACATACAGAGCGATTTGTTTCCTGATTTTTCTAGCAAGCTTGTTCTTCAGCTTTACAATACTTATCGTTTCGCAGCATTTTCAGAAAATTCGCGGACGGAACTTTTGTTAAAAGAAGATGCACGAGGGGAGTTATTTGAAGCCTCCAGAGGGGGGGGGGGCGGTCAAACCTTCCTTTCTTGGACGAAGGCCGGGGTTGAGCGTGGGAATCATTTTCATAGACGAAAGGTTGAGCGTTTTGTAGTTGTGGAGGGACAAGCAGATATAAAGCTTCGTTGTGTTTTCGATGATAAGGTATTCACGTTTTCCGTATCTGGAGATCATCCGGTCGCAGTGGATATCCCCACTCTTTTTTCACATAGCATAATAAATGTAGGAGAAAAGCCGCTACTTACCTTGTTTTGGGCGCATGAGATTTTCGACCCAAACGACACAGATACATTTTTGCATTTTGTAAACCAGGCAGCGCTGAATTCATGAATAGAAACCTCAAGGTTCTGACGATTGTAGGGACCAGGCCGGAGATTATTCGGCTAAGTCGTGTTATGGCTCGGCTAGACGAAGTCTGCACGCATGTAATCGTTCACACAGGTCAAAACCATGATTACCAGTTGAACGGTGTTTTTTTTGAAGATCTTGCTGTCCGTGAGCCAGATCATTTTTTGGGTGTGGATACAAGCTCGCTTGGCAGCTGCGTAGGCGGTATCCTTGTAGAAGTTGAAAAAGTTTTACTTGCCGAGAAACCCAATGCAGTGCTAATCCTTGGGGATACTAATTCGGCAATTTCAGCCTACATGGCGCGTCGGTTGAAAATTCCGGTGTATCACATGGAAGCTGGAAATCGTTGTTTTGACAGAAACGTACCGGAAGAAACCAACAGAAGAATGGTGGATCATATCTCCGATTTCAACTTGGTCTATTCTGAGCATGCTAGGCGCAATCTTCTGTCTGAGGGCCTCCATCCAAGAAGGGTTTACATTACTGGCTCTCCCATGTGGGAAGTACTAAGTTATTATAGGACCGGAATAGAGCGATCGGACGTTCTTAGCAAGCTTTCATTGCAGGAACGGGGATATATACTCGCCTCGTTGCACAGGGAGGAAAATGTAGATAATCTAGAGAATCTTGCTCGATTGGTTAACGCTTTGGATGCTTTAGCTCATATTCATGATTGCAGGGTTGTGGTCAGTACTCATCCGCGCACAAGGAAGCGGCTTGATATGGTTGCCACAATAAATTCTGAAAATAGCCGAATTCAGTGGCTCGAACCATTTGGGTTCAACGATTACAACAGATTGCAGATGTCAGCGCGTTGCGTAGTATCGGACAGCGGAACAATAGCAGAAGAGTCAAGTATGCTAGGTTTCCCGGCGGTGACTCCGAGATTTTCCATAGAGCGTCCTGAGGCAATAGATACTGGAGCGATAATGGCCTGCGGTACTGACCCCGAGGCGATATTGCGCTGCGTGGATCTGGTGGTAAGCCAGACAGCTATTGACCCGACAACAATGAGGCCTGATGTATATTCAGTGGAAAACACTTCGGAAAGGGTGGTTCGGCTGATTGTTTCGACTGCTGGCCTGTCGAATAACTGGGACGGGATTGGGCAAATTGAGCAACGAGTATAACCGTGACCAACACCCAGAAATTGTTGATTCAGAACACTTGATTTTTGTTTGTCAGCGTTTGGTATTTTGGCCTGTCATGTGTTGTTATCGCAACGTTGGACCAAGATTTTTCGGAGTTTTTAGGCCACGCAGAGCAGCACGTAACGGCACTGTATTCACCATATCTAAAGTAAAAACAATGTCTGTTTCCTGTTTAATAAGCATCACTGCAGCTACAACTGTTGATGATGAGGTATATATTACTTGTAGTGGGCGGGCCATGCACAAGGTGAAATTGGATCAGCTTCCGCAATTTTGGAATGTGTTTGTTGGTCCGAGACTAGGTGTACCTAGCTACGTGGACAAATTGTCTGGTGAACAGCGGAGAATACTTAAACTGAGGCGCGGAATTATAGAGCCAACAAGCATTTAGTACCCCTGATGAGGAGCAATTACTCAGTGCGCAAGTTGGCGCTGAACATCGCAACGGTGCGATAATCTGTCGGAGTTAGGGTAACAGAAATTTCAAGTACCTAGAGAATTGTTCTGTTTTTAACGGCATAAATCACATTCCAAACATACTACGCTCAGATCTCATACCAAAGGATTTAACCGGTATCAAGTTATGTCGAATGTGAACTCCAAGCCAGTGTTGATGCTATCGGGAGCACGCTCATGGGAGTTACCTCAAGTGCGCTTATTTTGAGTCAGTCAAAGATTTTGGTAGCTTTAGATCGAACGGAGAGCGTGCCATTCGCCTGATGGCGGCTCGTACCGCATCCATGAATCCATTGAGCGGGCCGGATGAAAAAGGACCACCAAAAAACGTGATAAGTCGTTACAAGCATGAACGTCACACGAACCCAGGCGTGCTGATCTGCGGGTCAAGCCGATGATGTCGAGACTTTGTAGATGAGCTCCGCAATCAGCCATGGAATGCTTGCGGCGACAAACATTCAGAGATGCATATGGCTGAGTTAAAGTGAGCTGAACAAAATACTCAACAAGGTCATCTGGATCTGCAAGGTGGCTTCATCAACTTCTGACAAATACACAAATGGAAGCAGCTGTTCTATGACTGTCGCTGAAATCCACCGAATCCCTATGTGGCAACTACCCGACTTTGAACTTTCCGCCGATCAGGAGTTTACACCAATAGATTCTCAAATAACAGTTTGTGCTTTCAGCGCGCAGAACCTGGACTTAAGTTTCAATAGTGGTGGCGATGTAGGTGCTAGGTTTTTGAGTGGGAGCTTGTTAGAACGAAGGTACGGAGTTGTCAACTGGTATGAATCGTGCGCTATCCGAAGCGGAATAACTCTCTCCTGTGCCAAGCCTGATGCCTGGAGCGTAAACTTAAAACCTGAATCGTGCTGGTTGGCAGTTCGGCACGACGCTGACACTATCATGAAAAGCAAAAATTTATTGTCACTTGCTATTGCACAGCCGATAATCCTTTTTGGACAGACTAAAATTTGATGGAGCAGCGGAGTAGGGCTGTAAAAAAATCAGGCTGTCTCGATCGTCCCCAGAGTTTGCTGTATAACCTACACGTCGCATCTGCTCATTACTTTGGTAGTTGGGAAAGCGACGCTATACGACCAAATAGATGGTATTCGAGAATGTCCTCACCATTGAAATGACATGCTTTTACATCAAAAAATAATCAAGCGTCTATTCGATATTGTAATGTCTCTGCTCGGGCTCTTGTTTTTCTGGCCTGTAATTGTCGGGTGTATCGTTATTGCAAGGATAGATACTGGGCTGTCGGGGTTGTTTGTGCAGTTGAGGGTGGGACAGTTTGGCAATCTAATCCAAATAAAGAAAATTAGAACTATGCGGAATGTTCCCAATATGGACTCCACGGTGACGGTGTCTGGTGACAGTAGAATCACGGCAATCGGTGCTAAAATGCGCCGCTGGAAGTTAGACGAGCTTCCGCAGTTGTGGAATGTTCTGGTGGGGGATATGTCCCTCGTTGGTCCGCGGCCAGATGTTCCGGGGTATGCGGACGCACTGTCTGGCGCCGATCGGCAAATATTGGACTTGAAGCCGGGAATAACTGGCCCTGCCACCATTAAATATCGCAACGAGGAAGAGCTACTTAGCGAAGCAATGAACGCAGAAGCATTTAACGATACTGTTGTTTATCCAGACAAAGTACAAATAAACCTTGATTACATGCGCCATTGGTCAATATTCGTCGATATCAGGTATATTTTGATAACGCTGCGGATTGTAAAAGCCCCGCCTGACTTGACAGTCTCAATAAACAATTATGGGGATTGAGGTGACGGTAAGATTGCGCAGCCATCGTCTGTTTGAAAAAGCATTCTGGTTGATTTCAACGGTCGGTGTAGAAATCGTATCCACCCAGTCGGATGTTTATAAACATGCGTACTCTAGTAAGGTTCCAACCTATTTAGGATTGCGACTACCGATACTAGCCCTCGTTGAATCTGTTTCTGCGTCAGAGGCTTCAATCGCTAAAGATAAGTTAGGGGTCGTTGCGCGACGCATGGCCAAGTACCTGCAGTCTGACTCCAACAATCGACAGCGTATCAAGGTGCACGCCGATGACAGCTCGTCAAGCGCAGCTGTTATGAGTCAATGGAATAATATGTTTGCGGAATTCATAGGCACTCAAAGTATGATCTCGAAGGAAAACAGTCATTCATGACTATTGAGAAAATAGCTGCACAACCTGTTGTGATAATTGGGGCTGGTCGGTCTGGGACCAACATGCTTCGCGATGTCCTAACCCGCCTGCAAGGCGTGGATACTTGGCCATGCGACGAAATTAATTACATCTGGCGCCATGGAAACCGATACTATGACACCGATGAATTTTCTAGTGAACAAGCAACCCAAAGCGTTTCAAGCTTTATACGAGCTAGATTTTCATCGATTGTTCGAAAGCAAGGTTTACTGTCGTTCCCAGAGGGTGAACGCTTCATCATTGAAAAAACCTGCGCGAACTCACTCAGAGTGCCCTTTGTTGATTCAGTGTTGCCGGAGGCTAAATACATCTTTCTGGTTCGCGATGGGCGTGATGTTATTTCCTCCGCGAGAAAGCGCTGGCAGGCTCCGTTAAATATTCCGTATTTGTTGTCAAAAGCCAAGTATGTCCCCAAATCTGACCTTTTTTACTACGCAAGCCGGTACCTATTAAACCGACTGTCCAAGACAGCTAACACCGATAAGGCTTTGGCAGTCTGGGGTCCAAAGTTTGAGGGCATGAAGGCCATGTCAGGGCAGGAGAGCTTGGAGTATGTATGTGCTAGTCAATGGGTTCGTTGCGTAGAGTCTTCCCAGTTGGCATTCGATACAATGGACGAATCTAAAGTCATTTCCATTCGGTATGAAGAGTTCGTTGCTAAACCTGTTGCTGTATTGGAATCCATAGCGCGATTTGTTGGATTACCACATGGTGAGGACGATTTGACGTTAGCCTGTAAAGATGTTCAAACAGGATCAGTTGGTAAAGGTCAGGCGGATCCCCTAGATCAGCGGTTATTGGATTTGATGGCACCCACTTTGAAAAGGTACGGGTATTGTGAAAATACGTCGGAATAAAGTCTGCTCGTGACTGTTGATCGCCACTACCCTCTGACATTGCTGAAAAATTAAGGAGAGATAATTCACCGTGCTGAATGCAAAGGGCGTTCTGTGGGGGCACTTGGTCACGTCGGGGCATGGTCTCTCTGCCGAGACAAAACCATAACCACGGGTGGTGAAGGGGGAGGTTGCTACCGTTCGCGGCAGCGCCTGAAAGGCTCACGAGAGTTAGTTATCCCAATAGCAAATTCCCCATCCCGAATTTTTTGTTGGTGCGGCAGCGAGTGTGTCTTTAATTTTGTTAAATAACGTAAATTATTGGAGATGGCTCGAGGCTTTCAGGTTCCGTTCGGTAGTCAGATGTCGAGCGTGTTTCGGCTGTTGCTTGGGGGGGGGGGCAGTGCTGGTACTTAGCACCTCATCAACGATCTGGCATAACACGGAGGTTATTCAACGTTCCTCAACGTTATCCGAAACACCAAACTTGCTTTCATAAGTTTACAAAATTATGCATCATGTAACCATTCGAACGTAGTGCTGGCGAGTATCATGCATCAGACTTCGCGAGGCATGTCGTTTCCGATGGTCAAACGTTTAAGGATTTCAAATGACAAACTGGTTCTCCACCTTTTGCAATGCTTACCGAGCCAACTGCGAGCCGATCCGTGTCTTCTATGACGAATTTAGCAAGATGAAGACCGAACATTGGCAGCTTTCGCTGTGACCTTGACACAAAAAAGCGCAAAGCGACTGCTAGATGTATTGTGTTCTGCTGTGGGTCTTGCGGTGTTCGCACCGCTGATAGTGGCGTGTATTGTCGTTGCATCCATCGATTGTCGGGGGAGCGGCGTATTTCGCCAACTTCGGGTAGGAAGGAACGGTCAGCTGTTTCACGTGCTAAAAATCCGGACTATGCAGATATCGGAAAGATCAAATCAATCTACGGTTACAACCGCAAACGATAACCGAATTACGAGTAGCGGTCGAATTTTGCGAAGACTGAAGCTAGACGAGCTACCCCAGCTGTGGAACGTGCTTCTTGGACAAATGTCTTTAGTTGGGCCGCGCCCAGATGTTCCCGGGTACGCCGACAGTCTAACGGGCGAGGCGAGGCGCGTTTTGGAGCTCAGGCCAGGTATCACCGGTCCAGCCACCATAAAGTACACTAACGAAGAACAGCTTCTGGAAAGCCATGCTGATCCGGAGCTTTTTAACGATACGGTGCTTTACCCAGACAAAGTCCGAATCAACCTCGAATATCTTGATTCGTACAGCTTGTTTGATGACATCAAATACATCTTGATTACTCTGCGGCTTGTTCCCAT
The DNA here is from genome assembly GCA_023301785.1 of Alphaproteobacteria bacterium. Classification (GTDB taxonomy): domain Bacteria; phylum Pseudomonadota; class Alphaproteobacteria; order Micavibrionales; family Micavibrionaceae. The sequence goes on from JALZUF010000226.1 coordinate 16,046, forward strand.
TCCCAATCACCTCGCTAGCGACAGCTCAACCTTCGGATGACTCCGTTTGCAAGTTTGCAAGAGTTTTTTCAGTAGGGCTTCACCAGATACTCGCTATAAGTCGTGCAGAGCCCTTTTTTCGAGAAAATCTGCGATTCCGAAGCACGATGGTTCTCCCGAAACAGAACAAGTATCCAAGCTAGCACAGGCTCTGGTTGAGGGGTAGAATACCTCTTGCAGAAGCGGCTGTTGTTGATTTAGGTTTCAAGCAAGGCACGTTAATTGCCTGCTGGTAATCTGGGCCCTACCGTTTGGCGTCATTAATGTTTTAATGAAAATACGTTAACTGAGACTGGATATTTTATCTGTGCTGAATACTTCGTTTCCACCATGGCCTTCATACACCGAAGAAGAGGGAGAGGCAGTACGAAAAGTACTACTGTCCAATAAGGTAAACTATTGGACGGGGCAGGAAACACGCCTCTTCGAGGAAGAGTTTGCCAAATACACCGAGTGCGATCACGCTATCGCGCTTGCGAACGGCACGCTCGCTCTCGATTTGGCCCTGAAAGCTCTCGGAATCGGTCACGGCGACGACGTTATAGTGACGCCCAGAACTTTTATCGCATCCGTATCATCGGTTGTAACCGCGGGAGCCAATCCGGTTTTTGCAGATGTCAATGCCGATTCTCAAAACATATCCGCCGATACCATTCGAGCCGTGCTTACACCGCGCACAAAAGCCATTATCGTTGTGCATTTGGCTGGTATGCCAGCTGATATGGATCCCATAATGCAGCTCGCTCATGAGCATGGTTTGAAGGTAATAGAGGACTGTGCTCAAGCTCATGGCGCAACTTACAAAGGCCGCTCTGTGGGTAGTTTAGGGCACATCGCTGCGTGGTCTTTCTGTCAGGACAAAATCATGACCACAGGCGGTGAAGGTGGAATGATTACTACAAACGACAGAGCTTTGTGGTTAACCATGTGGTCTTACAAAGACCACGGTAAGTCCTGGGATGCTGTCTACAACCGAGAGCATCCTCCGGGGTTCCGGTGGCTGCATGAAACATTTGGTACAAACTGGCGAATGAGTGAATTGCAGGGTGTTTTAGGGCGTATTCAGACTGCCCGAATGCCCGAATGGACTAAAGCGCGACGTCATAATGCAAACGCCATATGGGAAACCTGTAAGAACCTACCTTGGTTGCGTGTTCCGGATTTATCAAACGACATTGGTCACGCTGCTTACAAGGCGTATGTTTTTGTTCGTCCAGAAATTTTGCCTGAATTGTGGTCGCGTGATGTGATCTTGCAAAAATTAAACGAGCAAGACATTCCTGCTTACCCAGGATCCTGCTCTGAAGTCTATAAGGAAAAGGCTTTTCAAGGTACGGGATTTGCCCCTGCTGAAAGTTTGCCGATAGCAAAAGAACTGGGAGAAACTAGCATCATGTTTTTAGTTCATCCGACTCTTACTCAAGAGCATATTGACAAAGTTTGCAAGGCGCTATTGCATGTAGATCTCATGATAAACTCATTGTCTGGCGACATGTTGATAGAAAAGCTGCGTAATTGTTGATTCGCTAGAATTAATGTTTTCGAGTTTATCGCATGCTAATTGGTCAACATTTGGTTCTATGGCCTATTCTATATATTCGGTTCTCGAGCGGATACCCTACTCGTACTATGTCAATCCAAAGCAATCTATTAGCAGTGGCGTGCACGACAGCCTTGCTTGGTTCGGCTTCATCTTTTGCTCAACAGGCGACTCCGTCCATTGATCTCGGTGGGCTTGATCTGTCACCTTCTGTGAATATTGAGTTTATATCGAATAGCAACGCGTTCCTTACGCCAGATGACGAAACCGATACAACTGGAGGACTTGTCAGTCCTCGCTTAGAGCTTCAAGGGGAGCGTAGGTTGCTACAGATTGGACTGGTATACCAAGGCGACTACGCAACATTCTCTGAAGATAATCTGGATTATGACGACCACCTACTTCGCTTCAATGCGAATGCCGAGCTGGGTGTCCGCAAAAGATTGAGCGGGTCACTTAGCATTTCTAAAGACCATCAGACCTTAGGCACCAGATTGACGAGGGGGATCGCTGATGAGAACACCGATCAGGTGGAATTCACCGAGGCAGAGGCAGAGTTCAGCTTTTTTTATGGTGCGCAGGCAGCTCGCGGTAATATAGAAGTTGGTTTAGAGTTAGGTGCATTGAATTTTCTGAATCAGGAATCGATTACTAATGGTGCTGATTTCACCTCGGCAGAGCCCTTCGCTGTCTTTTCGTATCGAATATCTTCCGATACTAGGGTGTTTGTAGAGGGCCGTTTTGGGCAGTTTTCCTTCGATGATGAAATCCGTGATCATGACGACTTGTCGGCGTTTGCTGGTGTTGCTTTGGGAGGTAGTGGTAAAACAAATGGCACCGCGCAATTGGGCTTTACTCAGGCAAGCTTCGACGATAGAAATACTGGAGATCAGGAAATACTGGTTGCAGATGTGCTGTTGTCTTGGCGTCCTTCTGGCCAATCGCAGTTTGATCTAATTCTAAATCGGGAGTTTGACAACACTGACACTAACGCTAGTGGAGAATTAACAGTATCGGATACGGTGCGGCTTGACTGGATTCACGACTGGTCTAGTAGGGTCAGAACAAACGCCTTTGTGTCTAACGTAGCTGACAATAGAGAATGCCCAAATATTGACTCTGACATTTTTTCAGCCGGAGTTCGACTTGGTGTTGCTGTGCGAAGATGGTTGGAAATAGGCGCAGGCTTTCAGACTTCTAGCCGAACATCTGGGAGTTGTCCGGTGGCGGACACTCAATTGCTAGATTTGGATTTCGACCAGCAAAGAGGAAGTATTTTTCTGAAAGCAACTTTGTAGCCGCTCGCGGCGTAGTGCGGTGTATCTGATGTTTTACATTTATTTATGCAATTGGCAATATATTGCTGCTCAATTCTCCTAGGCAGTGTGAAAATTGTGTACGATTACCGGTTATTCGCTGTATGTGATTAAGGTCGCACTGGGACGTATAGAATGTGTGAACGAATTGCTAGACTATCCTTAGGGTGAACGTAAAATTCGCCGCTATCAGCACAACAGGTTTCGAAAGGTGTTTCCCTCATGAATTTCCAACGTTTTCTATGGCCTCTTGCCCCGATAAGCCTCCTGCTTATGTCAGCTTGCGCCTCTGGGCCAATCGTCGACAGCTCAACACCCGGAGAAGACTCACTGGAGGAAAGTCAGAGTGAACTGAATATATCCTCAGATCCTGACGGGTACTCTCTCGGTCGAGGTGACCTTATTGGAATTCAGGTATTCGATGAACCAGATCTTACTCTGGACGCTCGGGTGAGCTCATCTGGAAATATCAATTATTCGTATTTAGGTGATATCAGAGTCAGTGGTAAAACCCCTCTAGAGCTGGAGCAACACATAGCAGGCTTGCTACAAGATGGATACCTTGTCAACCCTTCCGTGAATGTTTCTGTCAAAGAATTCAGGCCGTTCTTCATAGGTGGGGAAGTTAGAGCACCAGGCAGCTACCCATACCAGCCTGGCCTAACGTTAGATAAGGCGATCGCCTTGGCGGGAGGCCTGACAGACAGGGCTTCCACTAGACGGATGTTTGTTGTCAAAGCAGGTGGCAGTAATTCTGATCCTGATAAGGTTTCATTGGGTTCTCCAGTATCGCCCGGAGATACAATTTCAATTAGGGAAGGTTTTTTCTGATGGCGCAGAACACTCAGGACTCTGTAATGCATGACGGTTCAGTGGACGACGAATTACACAACGACAGGTCTTTCTCAGAGCAACTTGATCTGCAACAGTATTTGCGCATTTTGCGGAAGCATAAGTGGCCAATCGTGGTATTCACCGCAGTTATTACTGCATTAGCTGGGTATTACGCATTCACAGCAACACCCGTATATCGCGCAACTGCCACAATGGTTATGTTGAGCGACGATCGAGGGATCGTTGGTTTTGAAGAATTTGTTGGGCTTGACTCAGCTTCGCAAGACTACTTTCAAACTCAAGTAGAGATAATGAAAGGTCCGTCTCTTTCTCGCAGGGTCATAGATGTTTTGGACCTGTGGGATCATCCTGAACTGAACAACATCGATGGGGCGAGGGACAATAAAGCACCTTCTGCGGTTTCCGGACTTCTATCATCAGTCAGGACGGTTGTTGGACTTGGTAACGTACCAGTAGATCAAGCAGAACAGGCAGTAGAGGGCGAACCCAGTGCCGAAAATGAAGCTTCTACCGATGTGGTCGATGAGGGCACCAGCTCTCTGGCAACGCTCGAACCAGCGAACAACACAGAAAGGTTCCGTTCGGAACTGTTAAATAGAACCCCTGAACTCTCGTCGGATCAGAAAATTCTGGTCCAGAGGTTCGCTGCAAGAGTCGGCATCACGCCTGTCCGAAAAACAGAAATGATACAAATATCATTCGAATCGGAAGACCCTGCCCTGGCTGCTTTGGTCGCCAACACCATCGGTGAAGAGTACATAATCCGAGGGGTAGAGGAAAAATTGCGTGAAAGCGCTCAGGTCGCTACGCAGCTCAACGAGCGTTTAGCCGATCTTAAGTTTATCTTGGACGACTCTGAACAAACGCTTATCGGGTTTAAGCAAGAAAACGGTTTGGTTGATGTGGGAGGTAGTGTAGGACGGTTAAATGAGCAAGAATTGCTGCTGGTGACGGCTGAGCTTGCTCAAGCGCGAAGCAACCTGTCAGCCCAGTCAAATCTCTTCAGAGAGGTCCAGAGTCTGGCTGGGCGGCCAGAACAGCTTGAGTCTATTCCTGCAATACAGGCCGATCCGTTGGTTCAAAGAACTAAGATCGATCAAGGGCAGGCACAAAGAAACCTTGATGAGCTTCGCAACCGTTATGGTGCGCGGCATCCGCGAGTCGTCGACGCCACATCTCAGTTGCTGACGCTAAATACAACCCTACAAGGTCACATCAGCAGGGTGGTGGGTTCGATACAAAATGATTTCCAGTTAGCTCAACAGCGAGTTTCATCCATTGAGGCGGAGCTTACTTCTGGCAAGCAAGAGATCCAGAGCTTGGGTACTAAAACGTTTGAACTCACTGAATTGGAGCGCGAGGTACAAACAAACAGAGACATCTATGACACCTACTTCAATCAGATTGCTCAATCAAAGTCAGTAGACGGTTTAAGCTCTGTTAATGCGCGAGTAACAGAACCCGCCTTCTCACCCGTACAGCCATTTAAGCCCAAAAAGCAGTTGATTATCGCACTGGCGGCATTGTCGTCTCTGATTTTGTCCATGCTCATGGCGTTTCTTTACGAGCAGATGGATGACACTGTTCGAGGCACGAGCGATATCGAAGACAAAGTGGGCGTTCGCCTTCTTGGCATTTTGCCTCTGGTCAAGGGTGGTATGTTTTCTCGAGGCCGAGAATTACCGCTTAATCCCCTTGAGATTACCGACAAGCACGGCCGGTTTAACGAGTCTATGAACACTGCGCGTACAGCGATATGTATGGGTGATGGCAACGAAGGCAGGAAGATCATTACCGTAACTTCTTCTGTTCCGGGTGAAGGTAAATCTACCACCTCCATCAACTTAGCGTATTCATTATCTCAAATGGAGCGCGTACTGCTGATTGACTGCGATATGCGACGTCCGACGGTCGCCAAAGCTGCGGGCTTTGACAAAAACGTATCTGGCCTGTCCAGCCTCATAGCCAACACAACGCCCGCAAAAGAGTGCATAAAGCGAGGAGCGTTTGATGGATCGATGGACATACTTCCATCCGGACCCATTCCAGAGCAGCCGCTTGAGCTATTGGCTTCGAAACGCTTCGAGAAAATTCTTGAGAGTCTGTCAGAACATTACGACCGAATCATTATTGACAGCGCGCCTACACAAGCTGTTTCTGACGCCTTAGTGCTAGGACGACTCAGCGACGCAGTTGTATACTGTGTAAAGTCGCACGATACATCCATTGAGCTAATAAAGCGGGGTGTGAGTAGGCTGAAGGAAGTGAAAGCGCGCCTTGCTGGTGTAATAATTACCCAAGTTGACGTAGACAAGATTACGGCCTACGGTGGTGACTATTACTACCAGGGCTACTACGATTATTACGGCTATACTGATAACGGCAAGGGCGGTGGCAACAAGCTCAAGCTCACTCAGAAAGAACTCATTGATATTCGTTCTGATGATTCAGAGATTGATCTTGGCCTCGATTTCAGCTCTGATGCTGCTAATACATCGTACAACGATGATATTTTCGATGACTTTGACATGACCGCACGAGTGGACAAACTCACGCCGCGCAAGCGGGCTGCAGGTGGTAGTAAGGGCGATACGGATATGGACTTTCTGTAGTTACGCTTCAACAGCATTAAATTGATTGGTAGTTGATAAAGCTCACCCGGCCAGTTCGGGTGAGCTTTTTGCATTGTATTCAAGCCAATTTGAATAAAATCACGGGTGTGACACACCCACAGTGAATATGACCAGCGTGCAACAACCCTCTGAAATTAACTCTGAGCCCAACTCTGACCTAAGGCCTCT
>JALZUF010000227.1 GCA_023301785.1 Alphaproteobacteria bacterium
TTTACCGGTTTGATCTGGTTTATCTGCGCCAGTTGCTTTTTTATCATCTGCCGCGGCTGTTTTCTTTGAACCGCGGTCACTATTTGCGGCTTGATCACCAGCAGGGTTTGGTGTGCCTGCTGTTACAGCCAATGGATTTGGTGCGTCAGCTTTTGAGGCTGTGGTTGCTTGGACAACTCGGAGGTCCGGCTTAGCGCTTGGTTTATCGGGTGTTTGCCCGTTCCTTATCGCCGCGGCGGCTTGAATGGTTAGAGGGGCAACTTCAGGGCCAATCTTACCGTCTGCTTCCGAAGGCAGTGGCGCAGGACCTGGATCGTCAGAACTAGCGGCTGGATCTTTCGTACCCTTATCAGCATCTTTAGGCGCTGGTTTAGGATCTGGCTTTGGTGTTGGAACAGCGGTCAAAGGTGTCTTTTTTGTTTTGGGTGGGGGAGTTGCTGCATCATCTGTGGCGGGCGTGACCACGAGGGCCAAAATTTTACTAACAACGGTTGGATTTGTTTGCTGGAGAGCGTCAAAATCTATTTTTTGAACGATATCGTACAGTTGTTGTTGTGTTGCGGCTTCGGCTTTGCGGTCGTCTTTTAAGTGCGCTGTTAATGTTTTGCAAAGATCAGATTGTGGAACACGTAAGGCTTCAATGTCGGAAATTCTATTTGTGTATTTCTCTACTTTTTCATTAAGTTCTTTTATCTTATCGGCGCTTAAACCATCTTGTTGAAGTGTTTCGTTCGCTCGATTAAGGTTGCGTGTCGCATTCCCTTTTTGACTGTTCAAGCGGTTTCGAGCTTTACGTTGTATTGCTAGCTCTTCTTCTTTTTGCTCAAGAACTTCTCTTTGCGATGTTAATGATGTTGCCAAATCTTTTGCTTGTTGCAAAAGTTCGTCATTCGATAATTTTGGTTGTTCTGATGCCATGTATACCCCCTAGTACACTTGTATATATTTTACATATTAATATACGTTTTTAATAGTTCTGTCAAACGCTATATTCTCAAAGATTAACAAAACGTTAATGCTCAACGCAAATAAAGTTGAAATACTTTTATTTATCAGAGGGTTATAGCGTTTTTTGTTGCTGTCCAGCCACGTGTTGAATGAACTGATAGGCAACTCGACCAGAACGGTTTCCGCGGGTTGTCGCCCACTCAAGCGCTTCTTTATCATTAACCTTTAAATCATAGTGATTGGCATAGTTATGGATCATCTTCAGGTAATTATCCTGATCAACATTATAAAAGCCGAGCCATAGACCAAAGCGATCAGAGAGGGAGACCTTTTCCTCTACGCCTTCACTTTTATGAATGGCGGTAGAGCGTTCATTTTCCATCATATTTCGAGGGAGAAGATGACGGCGATTTGAGGTGGCATATATAATAACATTATCAGGACGACCTTCGATGCCGCCATCAAGGACGGCTTTTAAGGTCTTGTAACTGCTGTCATATTCATCAAACGATAGATCATCACAATAAAGAATAAAGCGAACCGCTTTTTCTTGGCGTAATATGCTGAGTAGGTAAGGGAGGGACGACATATCTTCACGATATATTTCGATCATGTGAAGCGGCAAACTTGGATCATCATCCAATTTATTATGAATGGATTTAACAAGCGAGCTTTTTCCTGTACCACGTGCGCCCCAAAGAAGCGCATTATTCGCGGCATAGCCTTTTGCGAATTGCAGGGTGTTATCAAGAAGTGTCTTGGCTTGGGAATCGATACCAACGAGCAGATCAATGGGCAACGAGTCTGTCTGTGGGACAGGGCGCAATGACATATTATGTGCCTGCCATAACCAAGCCGTCGCGTCCCCCCAGTCGGGCATACGGGCATAGCCAATACCGGCGTTGCTTTCCATCGCGCGGGTCATGCGTGCCAAGTAATATTCGATCTTATCTAACTGTGTATCTTTCATTTCGTTACTCTTGTTTTTGAGCCATAAGAGGTTATAGTCCCTTTTATTATTCAAATACAATGAAAAGGAACATAAAATATGTTGATTTCAATGGCTTATGCCCAAGAAGAAATTACAGATGTAGCGTCACAAGCTGCAGAAATGATTGATACCCCAAGTCCAGCAAGTGCCTTTGCATGGAATATGGGAATGGTGCTGATTTTGGTGGTTTTATTCTACCTTCTTCTTATCCGCCCACAACAGAAGCGTTTTCAGGCGCATAAAGAAATGCAAGATGCGTTGAAAAAAGGCGATAAAGTTTCAACAGCAGGCGGTTTGCTTGGTAAAGTTGACAAGATTGTAAATGATAACGAAGCCGTCATTGACCTTGGTAATGGCATCAAAGTGACAGCATTGCGTTCAACATTGACGACATCAGATGGTGCAGATCCTACCGCTCCGTTAAAAGATGATAAGAAAAAAGACGAAAAGAAAAAGTAATATGATCTACATTGACCGTTGGAAAATTATTTTAGTCATCATCGTTTGTGCATTAGGGATACTTTATAGTTCCCCTAATGTCATCGGTGCAGGCGCACGTGATTTTATTGAAGAAAAAATGCCTTCATTTTTTCCAAGTAAGACGGTCAATTTAGGCTTAGACCTGCAAGGTGGTTCGCACTTATTATTAGAAGTGGATCTGGGGACTGTTATTAAAGAACGCAGTGAAGCATTGGTGGGTGGCCTACGTCCAGAAATGCGTCAGGAAAAAATTGGTTACAGACGCTTAAGCGACATCGAGAACGGTGTAACCATTACGTTGCGTGAAGAAGATGACGTTGATGCTTTACGCAAAATTTTGCGTAACCTTGA
>JALZUF010000228.1 GCA_023301785.1 Alphaproteobacteria bacterium
AATAAACCCTTTACCCAGCCACCGACTGCGAAGAAAAAATAAACAAAAGGTAGGAAGGGCAACACATAATAAAGTAAAAACCCGATTGAAAGGCCAATTGTTGCAATCGATACAAACATAGAAGAGGCTGCTTGTGCTGCTGCTCCCAAGTGCTGACTTAAAACACCTAAGGCACCACCACCAAATGATGAGGCCATGGCCAACCCTAAGTTTTGTACAGAGCTATCAATTAATCCTTTACCAACAGTAGAGAGTTTAGCTAGTGGATTTATTGTTAAACGAATAGTCTCTCCACCTGCGCCGTCAATATCATAAGTATCACGGATACTGAAGAGGCCATTTAACCCAAAGACGGCAACGATAGTATCCCAAAAAAAGTTTGCTGCACCACCTGAGCGATCACAACGCCAGTAACTATGTGATTGGTTAACAACACGATTATAATAATCGTCTTTAAATCCCTTTTTTGCCTCTATTGCTTGGTTTTGAGAAATGTTGGGTTTAAACATTGTACAATCATCGAACGCACCATCAGTCTTACTTTTATCGTCGAGCAAAGCCTGAGTTACGATAGGACGTTTTTCAACGTTGGGCGGATTAATAACCGAACTTGTAAAAACACCATTAATTTCAGCAATACTATTATACCAAATACCTGCACCACCCCAGCCTGTATCGATTATATCGTCGCTAATTTCAAATCTCACATTTTGACGAACATTGTTAAATACAATGTTTTGGAAAAAAGTATTTATAAGGGTTATTCGGTCAATGACGCTTTGTTTAAATTCTGATGGCGGTAAATAACTTGCTTCACAATTCCCTAAATCTACAGCAGTTCTTTCCCCATTTATTTCAACTTGAAGACCTGTTCGGAATACGGCATCGCATGGTTTTCTCTCTGGATCAGCAGACACACCCCAAGCAATTCTTTCTGCAAGAACTTTTAATTCTTCCATGTAAAATAAAATATTAACAATTAAAAAATAGTATCTTTGTATCTGTTCCGGACTGCTGAACCCCTCCGCATCATATTGTGTTTGATCTGTTAACTGGATAGGTAATTTAACTTCACCGCAATACGGCTTCATATTACCTGCATATTCAGTTGCCTCAGATGTTTCTGCGCCAAAATATAAGGAAATATGTCCTTTAATTCCATTTTCTCGAGCATTTTCAACAACATCTTCGTAATTTGAAGTTCCCCTGTCCATAAATACGATTTGTGCAGGGTTTTGCAACACAAAGTAAGGCTCAATAATAATATCCTCTTGGGTCTCGTAAGCGGCCATACATGCCCGAATTGTTGCCATTCCTTCAACCAAGCCGGTTAAGTCTGGCGCGTTCGGTTGCGCAATTAAATTGGCTGTGCTTGATCCTAATGGATTTAAAGTGTTTTCATTAAAACGAACCCAACCTTGACTGGCTAAGCCCGAACCTAATTTAGCGGCATAAAAGGCAATATATTGCGCGCCATTAAAACCATAATTTAAAGGAACAAGTAATCCAATAGCGATTACTAATCTGAAGGGAGCGTAAACATGGCTAAATCTCTGTCCAAAAGGGACACCAGTGTTAGCCGTTTCCCCTATAACAACGATAACGTAATAAAGGAACACAATAACGGCGACAAAAAGAATAGCAAAATTATAAAATTTGAAAAGTAATTGCAGCCCTTGATGCATACCCGTCATTGCAGCTTCGCCAGTTGGACCATCTCCAGTGCCGCCATCTGCGCCTGCCCCTAAAGTTCCAAACATTGTTGGTAGACCAAACACTTCACGGATCATGTAAAAAGCAATATCTTTATCGGGGTTTGGTGTATCAAATATACCATCGGGAATTCCACCGCCGCCCGCCCAAGCGTTGCCAGTAAACAAAAAGAAAATAAAGAACACAAATTGTAAAACGAGCAGTACTAAGCCCGCTAAGATTGCAATAAAGATAAAGATTTGATCAATGTTATCTTTACTAAAAGTAACTTGATTGGCCGCTGCTGCAATAACTTTACGGATGCCAAATTTGCCAATATTTTCAGGTTTTGTGTAAGGGTGGTTCTGCGGAAGGATGCGAACTGTTTGATAAATAATAGCAATGAGATAAGCTAAATAGCCAAAATTGTTACTAGCAAGGTTTTTAATTTCAGGGATAATTCCAGGTAATAAGGCATAAGAGAAAAAGCCACGCATTTTATTGTTGCCAGAAGACATCTCAGGAGGAGTGTGTCCCCCTGAATTTTTGTTGTTTGCCCCTGTTATATTTTCTGCCATTGATCCTTAAAATTTTCTATCTTATTGTTTCTAATGCCTTTTTATTGTGCAAATATTTCCATAAATAAAACATGATTTCTCTATTATGAATTATATCACAAGTGATCTTAATGATACCAATTTGAACAAAAGGAGGGATTTCCACATCAGTAGAAATATAATAACATATTGATTATAAACGAATTATTAAGTTAAGAAAATTTATTTATTTTCTTATTTTTTCTTAACTCGCTTTTTGTAAAGGTTTGTATTTTAAACGCTCTGGTGTGTCAGAATCTTGGCCTAAACGGCGTTTTCTATCAGCTTCGTAATCTTCATAATTGCCTTCAAACCAAACAACCTCCGAATTGCCTTCAAAAGCGATAATATGAGTGGCTAGACGATCTAAAAACGCACGATCGTGAGATATAATGACCGCACAACCTGGAAAACGCTCTATCGCTTCCTCTAAAGCGGATAATGTCTCTGTATCCAAATCATTTGTCGGCTCATCGAGAAGCAAGACATTTGCTTCGCTCTTAAGCATTTTGGCCAAGTGGACGCGATTTCTTTCACCACCAGAGAGTTGAGACATCTTTTTCTGTTGATTCGGACCACGGAAATTAAACGCAGAAACATAAGCGCGAGACTGCATTTCAATTTTACCAAGCTTTAAGAGGTCGTTTCCGTCTGAGATTTCTTCCCAAACATTCTTATTAGGATCTAAATTATCGCGACTTTGATCCACGTAACCTAATTTAACAGTATCACCTACGTCAAATGTACCTTGGTCTGGTTTCTCTAATTGGGTGATCATTTTGAAAAGTGTGGTTTTACCCGCACCATTCGCACCGACAATACCCACAATACCGCCAGCTGGAATTTTAAAAGATAAATCTTCTATTAACATCCTGTCCCCGAATGATTTTTGTATATTCTTCGCTTCGATAACCAGATCTCCAAGGCGTGGAGGGGTTGGAATTACAATTTGAGCAGTACGAACTTCTTGCTTTTCACTATCCATGAGCATTTGATCATAGGCCGCGATACGCGCTTTGGACTTGGATTGGCGCGCTTTGGCCCCTTGCCTAATCCAATCTAACTCTCTTGAAAGTGTTTTTTGACGAGCGGCTTCTTTCTTATCTTCCATATCCATACGCGACGCCTTCGCTTCAAGGTAAGCGGAGTAATTTCCTTCATACGGAATGCCCTGACTACGATCGACTTCCAAAATCCAACTGGTTACGTTATCTAAGAAATAGCGATCGTGCGTCACCATAATGACTGTACCTGTATATTCAGCTAAATAGCGTTGAAGCCATGCGACACTTTCGGCATCTAAGTGGTTTGTTGGCTCATCGAGTAGCAATAAATCTGGTTTTTCTAATAAGAGGCGGCAAAGGGCAACGCGGCGTTTTTCTCCTCCTGATAACTTTGTGACGCCAGAATCCTTCGGAGGGCAGCGCAAGGCATCCATAGCCATTGTGATTGTACGCTCAAGTTCCCAACCATTTGCGGCGTCAATTTTAGTCTGAAGTGTACCCATTTCTTCCAATAGGGCATCCATGTCACAATCAGGATCGGCCATTTCACCACCGATAGCGTTGTAACGGTCAATATCAGCCTTTACGTCACCCATAGCTTCCATGATGTTTTCAAAGACAGTTTTATTTTCGTCTAATTCTGGTTCTTGTTGTAGATAACCAATACGAACACCATCCGCGGCCCAGGCTTCTCCTTGGAACTCTGTATCAACACCAGCAATGATTTTGAGTAGCGTTGATTTACCAGCACCGTTTGGCCCTAGAACACCAATTTTTGCACCAGGCAAAAAGCTGAGTGTTACGTCATTTAAGATCGTTTTTCCACCAGGCCAAGTTTTGCTAAGACCCTTGATAACGTATGAATATTGATATGATGCCATTTTAAATCTAACCTTTATTTTTATGATGCATTACTATGCAACATCAATGATTTAGCATATAGTAATGAAAAAGCAAATCCGTCTAGAAAAATAACGTGAGTTTTAATGTCAGATTCAGGTAATTCCTCCAAAAATGCCCTATTAGAAGCCACGCGGTCGCGTGCTGATTTTTCGGATCATGCTGAATCTTGGGGTGCAGCAGGTTATGTGAGCCCTTATGATGATGACCAATCAGCCGATTTTTTGTCACAACCTGGTCAAACAGCTATTGTGAACCCAACCAGAGAAGGTATTCGTGATTTTGAAATTGGTGTGGCATGGGATCAGATTGACGCAGTACCATCTGCCGGCGAAAAGAAGGGATTTTTTAAGAAAATTTTAAAACCCACAAGACCTAAAATGTTAGCACCTAAGAAAAAGGGTGTGGATTTGGATGTGGGTTGCTTATATGAACTAAATAATGGCAGACGCGGCGCAATCCAAGCTTTCGGTAATATGTTTGGTTCATTAAGTGAAGAACCTTATATCCAATTATCAGGCGATGAACGAACGGGTGAAGCTGAGGGAGAAGATGAACTTATAAAAGTAAACGGTAAAAAATGGGAAGAATTCAAACGTATTGTCATTTATATTTACATTTATGAGGGCGCTGATAATTGGGATACGGTAAAACCGCAGGTACAAGTTCGTGTTCCTGAAGAGCAACCAATGATTGTTTCGTTGAATGCTAGAAAAGAAAAGCTAGCTTTATGCGCTGTTGCTGGTCTAGAAAACATACGCGGTGGTATTAAAATGACAAATTTCATGGAGTATTTTCCAGGGCATGCTGAGATGGACCGTGCTTTTGGCTTTGGCTTAGAATGGGATGAAGGAACAAAAACGTAACTTAGAATATTAGGTTATTGTTATTTTTAAAGTAGGAATTTTATGATTTATACAAACGAAGAAATATTGGTTTTATCTATAGGTGCCCTTGGATTGGGTATGTACCTTTTGTTTAAGGGGGGTAATTGGACCATTGATGCATCCACTTTTATTGCTAGAAGATTTGGTATATCCCCACTTGTCATTGGTTTCACAGTGGTTGCATTTGGAACATCTCTTCCTGAATTAATTGTCTCTATTAATGCAAACTTATCCAACTCTCCAGGGATTGCGATTGGTAATGTTATTGGCTCTAATATTGCAAATATTCTTCTCGTTATTGGTATGACTGCATTTTTTGCAACATTACATGCTGTCCCGCGTGAGATTATTCGTGATGTTGTTATGATGTTGGCGTCGTCAGTTTTGATGATGTTCTTAATGTTATACGGCGCGATTAGTCAAACAGCTGGAACAGGCATGATTGTTATTTTGATTGCTTACACACTTTGGCAATATTTCATGGCATCTAAAGGTAAAATTAGTGTTGAGGAAGTTGATTCTCCTGAATATAAAAATCTGTTTTATGGTGTTATATTTTTACTGCTCGGTTTAGTAGCGATTGCATTAGGCGCAGAATTCTTAGTACGTGGCGCAAAAGTTAGTGCGACAATTATTGGCGTTCCAGAAGATGTTATTGGCTTAAGTGTGATTGCGTTGGGGACATCGTTACCTGAATTGTCGACGTGTATCGCGGCAGCTTTGAAAAAACAATCAGACATTATTATTGGTAATATTTTAGGATCAAACGTTTTTAATATTCTTATGATTTTGGGAATTACTTCAATGATTAAACCGATCGATAATTCTGCGATTGCACATCAGGTTATTACACTTGATATGTGGATCATGTTTGGTGTGTCTGCTTTGTTTTCTATACTCTTGTTGGTTTATAAAAAGATCACAAAACCAATTGGTGTCGTCTTTGTTGCAGGCTATGTATTTTATATAGGTTTGATTTATGCATTATACCTGCAAGATGATATTAAAGATATGACTGTCGATGCTGTTGCGGCTACGAGTTAATTAAGGATACCAATATGAACGACGCTTACGATGATACAGGTGATGATGCTGACTTAGACTATTTGGAGGAACTTCCAGACGTGGCAAGTGCCTATGAGCCGCAAAATAAAATCATCACAGGTGAAGAGATTAATGTCACTTTAAAAGATCCTACACTTAATCAAATTCAAGTTGGTGTCGGTTGGGATTTGAAAAAGTTTGATGCTAAGCCACTTGATCTGGACGTAAGTATTTTTCTTTTGGGCGTGAATGGGAAGACGCGTGTTGATGAAGACTTTATCTTTTACAACAATATGACGGGTTCTGACGGAGCGGTTAAACACCTTGGAGATAGCCGTACTGGCGCTGGTGAGGGTGATGACGAAATCATGATGATGGAGTTGAATAAACTCCCTTTTGATATTTCAAAAATAAGTTTTGTACTTTCAATTTATGACATGGAATACGAAGGTTATGATTTTTCTATGGTTAAAAATGTCTACTTCAGAATTGTGAATCAAAACACGCAGCACGAAATTTTTCGTTACGAGCTAGATGAAGAATTGACAGGTAATGAAGGTCTGGTAATTGGTAACTTGGAACGTATCGGTGCTGAATGGATCTTTACGGCAGTTGGCGAAACTGTTGACGGCGGTCTTGGAAAAATAGCAGATGATTATGGGATCGTTGTTCTAGAGAATATGAAATAGACTGATTATTTGCCCATCCCACCTTTCATGCCCAAAAGTGCTTGTGGTTTGATTTTAGGGGCTTTACTACTCCCACCTTGGGAGTTGTCGCTTAATCTATCTTTTTTGTTCATCTCGCGCTCATAAATAGCATCAATATCTGGAATTTTTTCCATTTTTAACTCTGTGACGCATGCGTTAAAGAAGCTCACGGCTTTTGCCTCCCACCCATGTACGCTATCGCCTTTATTTTCGTTTTTTACGCGAGCGATCTTAACGTCCCATTTCCCGGCTGTAGCAGGTTTTGCCAATAGCCAGAAAACCTGTTCAATCGGTTTTTCGTCACCTGTTGGATTATCTCGCATAATCTGTAACTCTGCCTCTAATTCATCAGCATCGCTATTCATACGAACTTCAGCGCTACAGGAGAGGCCGCTGTCTGAGGCCGATGATCCATCACCACTTTCTTCGTCTTCTTCTTCGTCACCATAAGCCGACCATGGGCACGTTTCGTAAGCGGATAATATATATCCGACACCTAGGTGATCCATTAAATCTCTAAGAGGCTCTCTCATAGTAATATTATACGTTATATTGTGTCATTAGCCTAATAACTTAAGGTTTTTCAACGGTTACATCAATGATATCTTTTTGATCAAACTCAATTTTAACCTTCTGATTATGGGTGAGGCTGTCTGAATTTCTAATAATTAAACCATTGTCATCATAGATAAGAGCATATCCGCGTGATAAAACCCCTTTGGGTGATAAGCTATCTAGTATGCGTTGTTGGTTCATTAATTCAGTCTTTTTTTCTTTTATAAGACGTACACTTAAGTTTTTAAGTATCGCTACCTTATGATTGAGTTCTTGTTCTTTGTTATTAATTAGAAACTTAGGGCTCACAATTTTTGCCGCCTGTTCAGATAAAACAGATTTGTTTCTTGTGATAACATTACGCAAGCTTTGTTGTAATTTTGACGATAGAAAATCAATGTTTTGCGTTTTATTTTCTAATATTTGCTTTGGATGCGATAGCCTCCCTGCGCGCGCCTCAAGTGCGGTCGCTTTGTTGTGTATTAAACGCGTAGACGCGCTTATAAGACGTTCAAAGTCATTCTGAACTTGGGCGGCTAAATTTAAGCGTACAGGAACAGCAATTTCAGCAGCACCTGTAGGTGTGGGCGCACGTACATCTGAAACATAATCTATTAAGGTTGTATCGGTTTCATGTCCGACAGCGGAGATAACAGGAATTTTAGAATTGGCTACGGCGCGAATTACATTTTCTTCATTGAAGGCCATTAAATCTTCTAATGATCCGCCGCCACGTGCAACGATAAGTAAATCTGGTTTGGGTAATCCTTTTCCGTCTAATGCATTAAAGCCATTGATAGCATTTGCAATTTGATCGTGTGAATTTGTTCCCTGTACGCTAACGGGCCACAGTAAAACGTGGCGCGGAAAACGATCTTTTAAACGATGCATGATGTCGCGAATAACGGCACCTGTAGGGGATGTAACAACGCCGATAACGTTGGGAATGAATGGTAGTTTTTGTTTGCGGTTGGCATCAAAAAGGCCTTCAGCGGCGAGTTTCTTTTTGCGCTCTTCTAATAACTTTAAAAGCGCCCCTTCGCCAGCAAGCTCTAATTTTTCAATGATAATTTGATAGCGACTACTTTTGGGGTAGCTAGAGACACGCCCCGTGACGATAACATCCATACCATCTTCAGGTTTGATAGCTAATTTTGACAGCTGACCACGCCAGCATACGATATTAATGACCGCATCAACGTCTTTAATGTCACCGTACATATGTCCAGAACCGACGACTTTGATACCAGAGAGCTCACCACGTACGCGAATATGACCAAAGTTTTGCTCTAATGTACGCTTCAGAGAGTTGGCAAGGTCTGCCACACTCATTTCAGGTACGTTAGATCCTACCTTTTGATCGGGTTTAGGATCAGAAGTTTTAGGTTTTTGTGCAACGGTGAATAAATCTCTCTCGCTCATAGTGAAATATCGTATAGTCTGTCATTATAAACTGCAATATCTGACAAGGCATCATTCGATAATTTCACCATGAAAAAAATATCACAATATTTGACTATTTCCGAAGATGACGCTGTTGAAGAGCTTTTACACGCGCTTCAATGGAATAAAAAAATGTCTGATGATACGGCAGAATATGCACAAGACCTGATCAAACGTATCCGTAAAACAAGACGTAAACCAGGCAGTTTAGAGTCGTTTTTTCAAGAATATGGTCTTAATACCAAAGAGGGCCTCTCATTAATGAGTATGGCTGAGGCATTGCTTCGTATTCCAGATGCGCAGACGGCTAATGCGCTGATTAAAGATAAAATCGCGGGTACGAATTGGCTTAAGAATGCGAATAGCGCCGATAAAAATTGGCTTACCAAAGCGGCAGGCTTGGGCTTGAAATTATCGAGTAGTTCAATGAATGGCATATTCTCAAAACTTGGAGAGCCTGTCGTGCGTGAAGCAATGGGTAAAGCCATGAAAATTCTAGGCAAACAATTCGTAGTTGGAGAAGATTTACAAGCCGCTGCCAAGAATGCTCAAAAATGGAAAGAGAAAAATTTCTTATTTTCATACGATATGTTGGGCGAGGGTGCGCGTACAGCGGGCCAAGCTGAAGAATATTTCACAGCCTATAAGAATGCGATTCTTGAAATCATTGAAGAAAATAAAAAAGACAAAAAACACAAGTCAGGTATTTCCATTAAGCTGTCGGCATTACACCCGCGATATGAAGAATCTCAGAAAGAAAAATCTGTTCCAATTATTACAGAAAAATTACTTGAACTTTGTCACTTAGCAGCCAAAAACGATGTGCAGTTAACCGTGGATGCCGAGGAAACGGCGCGCATTTTTATGTCGTTAGAAATTATTGAAAATATATGCGCGGATAGCGTTTTAAAAAATTGGAATAAATTTGGTTTAGCGATACAAGCGTATCAAAAAAATGCCCCTGTTGTTATCGACCATATCATTGCTTTAGCAAATAAATACGACGTAAAATTGCAAGTTCGTCTTGTAAAGGGTGCGTATTGGGATACAGAAATTAAGCATGCGCAAATCGAAGGCTTAAACAACTATTCTGTTTATACGCGCAAATCGAATACAGATGTTTCCTATCTAAGGTGTGCGCAAAAATTGTTAAGAAATCGTGATGTGCTTTATCCTATGTTTGGAACGCATAACGCGCATACTGTTGCGGCAATAATCAAAATTGCTGAAAATAATGTTGATGGCTATAGCTTTCAAAAGCTATATGGGATGGGGGATGCGCTCTATAATAAGGTCATTGCAGATTATAAATTGGCCGTTACAGTTTATGCTCCAGTAGGGCCGTATAATGAATTATTGCCTTATCTGGTTCGTAGAATGTTAGAGAATGGAGCGAACTCGTCTTTTGTTAATCAGCTCTATGATAAAGAGTATAAACCAGAAGATATTGCATTTGATCCTGTGGCGCGCGTTCATAGTAATCGTAGTAAACACCATCCAAATATCCCACTACCGGAAAATATTTATGGTGAATTGCGTAAAAATTCGTCAGGTATAGATTTTGATAATCCTTATGAAATGCACTCGGTTTATCAAGCCATAGAAGGAAAATATATTCATAAGAAATATAAAGCGTACTCCATCGTTCAAGGTAAGAATGTTAAGAGTGATTTTGAACAAATTGTTATAAATCCATCTTTATCAAATGATAATGTTGGGAAAGTATTTTTCGCCAGTAATGACGTTATTGAAGGTGTGGTCGATACATCTAAAATTGGGCATAAAACATGGTCGCAATTTACAACGAATGATCGTGCTCATATTTTAGAAAAAATTGCAGGCTTACTGGAAGAAAATAAGAACGAGTTAATGTCTTTATGTGTTCGTGAAGGTGGGCGTACATTAAAAGATGCGCTTGATGAAGTGCGTGAGGCTGTTGATTTTTGTCGTTACTATGCCGTGCATGGCCGTCGAGATTTCCTAGAAGCGGGACGTAGCCTTAAAAGCCCAACAGGAGAAACTAATATATATAAACTAGAATCCAAGGGGATTTTTGTATGTATTAGTCCATGGAATTTCCCAATCGCTATTTTTACAGGTCAGATTGTTGCGGCTTTAATGGCAGGAAATGCCGTTATTGCAAAACCAGCCGAGCAAACAAACTTAACGGCGTATTTTATCTCTAAGCT
>JALZUF010000229.1 GCA_023301785.1 Alphaproteobacteria bacterium
ATGCTCATCCTGCCCGAGACCCAGGTGTCGTCGCCTTTCTACAATCCTCTCTTCTTCGACAAGACCGTCCTGAGGCCGATGTACATGAACGGGACGGTGTCGCAGATCCGGGATCTGTATGTGTCCACGGAGCCGAAGTCAGTGGGTAAGAGACAGATTGTTTCGCTGGCAATTGCCGGAGGAGCCTTGTTTAAAACTGCCCTTGATGGGGTCTTGCACTGGTTCGGTTATGACCAGTACAAGACCTCGGAAGTTAAACACATTAACGCGAATCAACGGCACATAGATCAAGTCTCCTCCCAAGTTGCCCTGACGGAGAAGATGTCTCGGGAGATGACCAGTCGAGCACATGATATTGAGGCCCGGGAGGATCTCACGGATCATTTTCTCCACATGATGGTGGGTCTGCAAGCTCTATTCGACCACCTAGAGCTGATTGTAAACGGGGTGTCTACCCTGTTTCATCATCGCAGGCTTTCCCCTTTGCTGGTGGATCGGAAGGCCATGTTAGCTCAAGCACGAGCTATGCAAGTGGAGCAGCGGGAGCAGGACAACGTCCTGATGATTTCTCCCACCGATATCTGGCAAGCTCCGGTAAGCTATGTCGTCACCCGAGACTTAGATATCCACATTTTGGTTCACTTGCCAATCGGGAAGACCTCCTCCTTCCGAAAGTTGTTGAGGTATATCCCGACACCAATGGCTTTCAATTCCAGTGCCAGACATTTCTTAGTTAACCCCCAGAACTCCTATCTGCTATTGAACAACCATGATAAGAACCCGTCGGAGATGTCAAATGCAGAGGTGGGAGAATGCAAGGAAGTGAATCATTTTCGCCGGTACTGCCCCAGTCGGTCTTTTATGGTAAACCGGGCGCCGCCAAGTTGTTTGTCTGCTCTCCACGAGGGAGACAGCGTGATGGTGTTGGCCAAGTGTCCTATCGCCCTGGTGGACGAGGACTTCCCCCACATAGCCACCTTGGCGTTCGGTGAGTTCACCGTCTATACCCACAATGAGCTGCAGGTCAATGTCTTCTGCGGGTCGGAGGCGAAGAACTCCCTGTCCTTGATTGGATTGAACCGAGTCAGCCTTCGCCGGGATTGCCGAATAGTGCATGATGACTTCGTCCTGGAGCCGTCAGTTGATTTTGATGCTCAGGATTACGTCCTCACGGAGATACCGCTGGCCTTCGCAGGAGATCTTAATATGACCAATACCTTGGACTGGGGGGCAAACAAGGGGCTGATCCGAAGTCTGGATGCTTCTGACACTGGAGAGGGGTTGACCATGGTGGAGGTGGCCAAGCAATGGGACCGGGACATGCTTGATGAAAGTACTAGCTGGACGTGGAGGATGGTGTTGCTAGCTTTGGTGTGCTCTGTGGCAGCATTCGTGGTCTGCTGCTGTTGCAGCCGGGAGTGTTGGAATATATACCAGCGACGTCGACAACGGTTGACGCTGGCTGCCACTATCCGAGATCAGGTCCGAGTGGTGGGACAAGAGATGCAAGGATTGATGCCGTCGGGACAGCCTTCCGCTCCCGTAGAGTAAGAACCGAGAAAGATAAAATATGTGTACAGTATTGTGCTCAATCTCAGATTTGGATTATTGAAATTCGGCATCTTTTTGGCTTGGTCAGCAATTAAAAGTGAAATGAGAGATAGGAGAGGAGTTTTCTTTGGTCAGTCTTCCCACAGATCAACTGAGACTCAGTGAGCGAATACAATTCAGGATGGGAGATCAGGGCGTGTTCCGTAGACGGCCATCCTCCCTTAACATACGGGTGACGTCTTACCGTCACAATTTCGGGGAGGAGGACGATCGTCGAGTGGTGGAATGGGAACCGCCAACAGCTCCGCCACCGCCATACTTCCCACCTCCATATTCCCGGGAAGATCCTCGACCTAGGCTCCGGATCCGAGTGAGGAGGAGGGTGATTCAATTGGTGGCTCGGCTTTTTGGGCGGGGACGACGTCAGTATGCGCCCAGGTGAAGGGGGAAACGAACAATGAAAACAGAGAGAAAATGAGCAAGAATTAATGAACGTACTATTATCCCTAATATGTTGTGAGTGAGGCCGAAGAAAACTGAAAAAGTAAATAATAACGTGATTGTGTGCAAACCCAAAACATGGCTGCTGGAATTCCTTCCTTTCACTCCTGTTTTTTCTGTTTTGGTTTTTTCTTGGAAGGACTGAGCATGCGCGCTAGACGAGCTTCGAGTGGTAGCTCGTCGTACACGTAAGGCAGTAGGTCCCCAGCTGCAGCTGTAGAGCGAGTGGACCGGGCCGGCCCGGGCTGAGCAGCAGCTCGAGTAGTAGGCAGGTTCGGCTCGGAGCGAGCAGCTGGCAGTGGGGGGGGAGTAACATATATGTCTGGTGGAGGTAGGCGAAGACGAGCTGGTGTAGTAGCTGGAGGAGGCTCAAGAAGGGGGTCCGGTGGGTCTTCTTCGGTGTCCGAGAGTTCCGCGACAGCAGGCAATGCCTGTTGTACCGGGTCGGCTGGAGCTTGGGCCGCAGGACCGGGCGGCACCACCAAGATGTCCTCGTCGTCATCGAGAATGATGGGCCAAGGATTGTCCCAGACAGACTGTGTTCTTGACGAAGGGGGCGGGACACTAGAGTTAGAGGTAGGGTCGTGCAGGCGAAGGTGAGGATAACGGGGTGTAGCAATTTTGCAAGCATTGAGATGGACAGTGATTTCCCGGCCATTGTCCAGGGGAACCAGTCGAACGTTGTCATTGTCCAAGAGTTCCAAGCATGTGTATGGGCCCTTGAATCTGTCGGCAAATTTGTGATGAATCTTTCCCCGTTGCGTAG
>JALZUF010000230.1 GCA_023301785.1 Alphaproteobacteria bacterium
AAAGAAAGAAATAAATATATATATTATAGACCAGCGATAACTTCGCTGGTTTTTTTTGCCGCTTTATCCTCATACAATAATAATTGTTAACCTTTTATCAGTAATAATATACTATACTTATATAGCGTTTCGGTTTTATCCGAACAACGACCATAATAATGTGAAGAATGTCACAGCAAATATAGATAGGAAGGATTCTTATAAAATGGCTCTCGTAATTGATCTCAAACCAGGTGAAAAAATCTTAATCGGCGATGCCGTCATCACAAATGACTCGCATCGCTCACGTCTGCACATCTCTGGCGATACGCCCATCTTGCGTGAAAAAGATGTGATGAAAGAAGAAAAAGCAGACACGCCCTGTAAGAAAATTTATTTTCTTATACAATGCATGTACTTGGCGCGGAATCCGAAAGAGTATTACGATACTTACTTTAACCTCATCAAAGAAGTGCAACACGCCGCCCCTAAACTTTCCTTCATGTTCCTCAGCATTAATGAAAAGATTATTGAAGGTCATTACTACAAAGCCCTGAAAGAGGGAAAAGAACTTATCAAACTTGAACAGGAATTGATCGACCATGCCATCGCAGGATAATAAAGACCAAACACCAAATCAACACGCCGCTGCCGCCGATTTATACGGAAGCAACGTACAGAAAAATACACCAGATCAACGCGAGCTTGAAGCGCATGTTTTGTTAAAATCTGCCAAGTTCTTGGCCGACATCCAAAATGATTGGGCCAACCTCAATTCAGAGGTACTGGAAGAGACACTTAAATATAATCGTCAGATATGGATGATGTTCTATGATACCGCCCTCGAAAACGCAGAAGGTGATCGTCCTGATGATCTAAGATCTAATATCATAAACTTGGCAAACTTTATCTTTAAGCGTGAAATTGAAATATTAAGTGCGCCAGAAAAAACAAAACTTAATATTCTCATCAGCATCAACCGCGACATTGCCGCAGGCTTAATGGAACAACAAAAAAATATGGCGGCATCTGACAATAAATCCGAAGCAGAACAACAGCCTGCCGCTAGCACAGGATCTTTGGAAACATCCGCTTAATAATGGATATGGACGTTTATTACAAACAAGAGACCTCTTTAACAGTACAAGATTTTCAAGCTATTTTGATACGCTCAACGCTATCAGAAAGACGTCCTTACACTGACATTGATCGTCTAGAAAAAATGATTTCTAACGCCAACCTTATCATAACCGCGCGTCATGATAACAAACTCGTCGGCATTGCACGTTCTGTTACAGATTACTCCTTTTGCTGCTTCCTATCAGACCTAGCAGTTGATAACGATTTTCAAAAAATGGGAATTGGTAGAAAGCTAGTAGAGAAAACCCACGAAGTTGCAGGAGTGGATACAGATCTAATATTACTATCTGCTCCAGATGCTATGAGTTATTACCCCCAAATTGGTATGACCAAATCAGATAACGGTTTCATAATAAAAAGGAAAAATTAAGCTTCTGTCTCAACGCTTGTTGATTGAGGAGTAGACTGCTGTGGTGCGGCTGGTGCTGCAACATCTGCGGCTACAGGAACATCATTATTAGAAGACGATGATTCTGACGCGCCATTGGCTTGTCTTAATTGTGAATTTGCTTGCGCTTGCTGTCTTTCAGAGAATTCTTGTGCGGTACGGTAAGCCTTGAGCTGACCTTCCGTTGGGTACTGACGCAACACATCACCAGACTCAGAATCTCTAATCTGAATAACGGCTCTATTGGATTGCTTGTCTATTGAAATGGCTGGGCTGACATAAGGTGTCTTTGCAGCCTCTTGAACTTTATCAGGATTTGAGGCAAACGATCTTGTCGCAGTTTGCTGCTCCGCGATCCCCCGCGTTGCAGAGGTATTAGACAATACTGAATTTACTGCTTCAATCATGTTAACTCCCAAATTTTTAAAATATATTAAAAAAATATACTTTACCCTACTATCATAATAACAGAACAAAACTAAAAAATCAAGTTTTTCAGACGTTATGCATATATAAATTATTTCGAATTTTATCTATAAGCATAAGATAACCCACTGAAAACGTTAAACTTTTGTTAAACTTTATTGCATTCCCCTTGTAAATAAGCGAAAACCACATAACCAACACAGAAATACGTAAAAACATTCGAAAATTTGTCTTAAAATCGATAAATCAATATATAGGCAGAATCGTTAAAAAAAGGTATAATAAGTATAGTATAGTTTTGTTATTATTGAATATTCGGGTTATTGCCCCCTTTTCCAACTGGGTTTTCTGCATATATCCGTATCATTGTTAGACATAAAGGTAATTCCGTGAATAGTTTTCTTGAGACATTAAAACAACTTGGCCCGACACGTCTTGCCATTATGGGCGGTATACTTCTTAGCCTGCTGACATTCTTTATCTTTATTTCTATGCGTGTTTCCACACCTGATTACAGCTTGCTGTATAATGATCTGTCTTCCACAGATTCTAGTGCGATTGCCGCGAAACTAGAAGAAAACCAAATCTCTTATCAAATCTCCGAAGATAATTCCCGCGTAACTGTTCAAGACACAGATGTTGGTCGCGCCCGTATGTTATTGGCCGAGGCTGGCCTACCAAACGGCGGCTCTATGGGGTACGAGCTTTTTGATGAAAAGTCTGGCTTTGGTCAAACCAACGATATCGTAAACCTTAACAAGGTTCGCGCCCTCGAAGGCGAACTTTCAAGAACCATCAGCTCCCTTGACCCCGTTCGTAGCGCGCGCGTTCACATCGTCTTCCCTGAGCGTCAACTTTTCAGTCGCCAAAGCCGCGTTGCAACCGCCAGTGTTGCCCTTGGCATGCGTCCAGGCGCGCAATTAAATTCGGATCAAATCATGGCGATCCAATCTTTGGTTGCTTCCGCCGTACCAGAACTTAAACCAGAAAAAGTATCGCTTATCGATCAGTCTGGTAAATTATTGGCACGTGGCGATGAAACTAATGAAAATATGGCTAGCCAAAAAGCGGACGAAGCTCGCCTTAAATACGAACAACGCATATCTCGGGCCATTGAAGACCTTGTTGGTCGTACTGTTGGTTACGGTAACGTCCG
>JALZUF010000231.1 GCA_023301785.1 Alphaproteobacteria bacterium
TCTACATTTTGATGCGCTGTTAATGCCTGTACGTCGTAAGTAATATTTTGCGCCTTCAGCACATTTAGCGTTGTTTTACCAACAGAGCCAGTTGAACCTAAGATGGATACTTTCATCCTGCCAACGCCCATAAAACAAATAAGAAAAATGGGGTAACCAGTAATAATGAATCAATGCGGTCCAAGATACCACCGTGACCTGGGATAAGTGTTCCCGTATCTTTGACGCCAACGCGGCGCTTGTAAAAAGACATCGCTAAATCGCCAATTTGTCCAAATATGGTGAATAACGCACCAATAATAAAGGCCAAAACCAAAGGAGCAAATTGCGATATTTCTAATCCCATCTTCGCGCCAATCATAGGGCCAAAGTAATCAAGAGCTAAGACAACAAATGCACTTCCTAACGTCCCACCAATAAGGCCCGCCCATGTTTTGTTAGGGCTGATTTTAGGGGCCATCTTGGCACCGCCAAAACGTTTGCCTGAAAAATAAGCGAAACTATCGCTTGCCCAAACGCCAAATAAAAGAACGATTGTAAAGAACAACCCCTGCTCAAATTCAGTTCGAAGCAAGATAAAAGCATAAAAGCCGATAAGGATATAAATTGAACCCATAACCGCGTCACGAATGATGTTCTTAGACTGACGTGCCATACGAAGCCATTCTTTAATGGCAATACCAAAGGCAATGGCACAGCCAACTTTGAACACCATACCGCCCATATAAATAACAAAAAGCGTTACAGGTAGTAAAAGTATGACGGATAGACACCGCATTTTGAATGAGGAGCTAATCATTTGCTTGATATCGCGCCAAAGCGACGCTCTCTTCCCTCGTAATCCTCAATAGCTTCTTCCATATCGGATTGATCGAAATCTGGCCATAAGGTGTTGGTGTAAAATAATTCGGTGTACGCGCACTGCCATAGTAAGAAATTGCTAATACGTTGTTCTCCGCTTGTACGGATCATAATATCTGGATCAGGCAGATTCTTCGTCATTAAGAATGATGGTAAATGCTCCTGCACGTTATCAAAGTTAGGCTTAATGCCCTGCTCTTGCATTTCAAGCGCCATATTACTGGCAGCACGGATAATTTCATCGCGGCCGCCATAATTCAGGGCAATCGTTAAATTTAAGCCGTCATTGTTTTTGGTAAGGTCTTCTGCATTTTCAATCAGCTTCAGTAGATCTTTAGAAAAAGCATCACGTTCGCCAATCATCGTCATTTTGACATTGCCTCGATGAAGTTCCGCCGTTTCTGAGCGCAAGTACATACGTAATAGACGCATCAATTCATTTACTTCTGAAGCTGGACGGCTCCAATTTTCAGTCGAAAAACCAAACAACGTCAGATATTGAATACCTAATTCACCCGCACTACGAACGGCACGTTTACAGGCTTCAATACCTTGTTGATGACCAGCCGTACGCGGCAGGCTACGCTGTTTTGCCCAGCGGCCATTTCCATCCATAATAATGGCAATATGTTGTGGAGGTTTTTTTTCCAAAATGATGAAATCCCGACAAGACCGATTAAACGGTCATAATGTCTTTTTCTTTTGCAACAAGCATATCATCAACGATTTTAATCTTATCGTCAGTTAGCTTTTGAACATTATCAGATTCACGCTTTTTATCATCCTCTGAATAATCTTTGTCGCCTTTAATATCATCCATACCATCACGGCGGATATTACGAATTGAAACACGGCTACTTTCCGCATATTGACCAGCAACCTTGGTAAGCTCTTTACGGCGCTCTTCATTCAATTCAGGAATAGGAATACGGATTAATGTACCTTCTGTTTGTGGGTTCAGGCCAAGGCCGCTCTCACGGATAGCCTTATCAACGGCTTGCGCGTTATTCATGTCCCATACTTGAACAGTCAATAATCTTGATTCAGGTACACCAACGGTTCCAACTTGATTAAGCGGCATTTTAGAGCCATAAACATCAACCACAACCGGATCAAGCATTGAGGTAGAAGCACGACCTGTACGAAGTCCTGAGAATTCACTTTTTAGATTTTCAACGGCGCCATCCATACGGCGGCCTAATTCTTTAATATCCATGGTTATTTATCCTTTTCTTATTTAATTATTGACCGTTGTGTACGTGCCACTTCCGTCAAGCGTTCTAACTAAATTGCCCTTCTCGCGCACGTTAAATACAACGATAGGTATATTATTTTCACGTGCCAAAGATACGGCCGTTGCATCCATAACTTTCAAATCTTTTGTCAAAACATCCATATAGCTTAAGCTCTCAAAGCGTGTGGCTGTATCATCTTTTTGTGGGTCAGCATTGTAAATACCGTCAACCTTTGTTCCCTTTAGGAGGGCATCACAGTTCATTTCAGAGGCACGAAGCGCGGCAGCTGTATCTGTTGTGAAATATGGGTTACCAGTTCCTGCTGCAAAGATAACAACACGCCCCTTTTCCATGTGGCGCATTGCTTTACGGCGGATATATGGCTCACAAATTGCTGACATAGGAATAGCCGACATAACACGTGTTTGAATTTCTAAGTTTTCAAGGGCATTTTGAAGAGCAAGCGCATTAATAACAATACCAAGCATCCCCATATAATCGGCGGTGGTTCTATCCATACCCTGCGCTGCACCAGAAACACCGCGAAATATATTTCCAGCTCCAACAACAACACAAATCTCAACGCCTTTATCAACGGCCTCTTTGATGTCCCCTGCTACGCGATTAACCGTTGCTGGATCAAGACCGAACTCGTTATCGCCCATAAGGACTTCACCAGACATTTTAAGAAGGACACGTTTATAATTGGGGGCGGCACACATAAGGTTTCCTTAGATTTTTGAATATTTCAACGTCCTATTTATATCCTTTAATATACTGTAAAGACAAGGATTTATTGCTTTTATTATTGTATTACTCTCGTTATTATAGATACGTATTCACTGAGTTTTCTTCGTTTTCTGATCTTTCTTAAATTAATGAATTGAAAATTCAATGACAGATGATTTGTTTGTTTTTATTGGTGTCTTTGGTGCCTTTTTATACATATATTCCTATGCGCGTGTTCAATGGCGCCGTAGATACGCAAGAACAATAAGCTACTCACTTCTAAACTTTGTAGCGGCCTTCTGTGTTATGATTTCTCTTTTTAGTCACTGGAATCTCGCTTCGGCTATCATCCAAATAAGTTGGATGGCCATTAGTCTTTTTGG
>JALZUF010000232.1 GCA_023301785.1 Alphaproteobacteria bacterium
GGCTCTGGCTCTGGCTCTGGCTCCGTATCAACAACATCTTCATTACCATACTCATCAAGATTCTCTGCCCACCGAGTATCTAACCTAGATCGAATTGAAGCTTTATAAGCGTCAAATGCACTCTCTCCCCTTTCCAATATCGTCATCTCTTGCGTAAATTCTGCAAACGTACCATTCACTGACATTGTAACAATGTGCTCGTCGCGTTCTGCATAAAGTTCGTCTAAACGTGCCTGTATTGCGGGGTAATGCTCTGGTCCATAACGTGGGTCATCAAACGCATTCTCTACTCGGTCAATCTTCGCTTCAAGATTAACCATGTAGGTCATATTATCTGACATTTCGTAATCTGCTGGCAAGTAATCGTCTGGTATTTCATCCCAGCCTTGATTCATCCTATCATAAACTTCATCATAATCACCGTTCTCAAGTCTTATTCTTGTGGCTTCAGCATCATCCATATAGTCAAAACTATATATAGGGCCTCTCTCTGACACGAAAGATTCTCCCGCAGCCAGATCTTCAAATGTCCAATCAGGGTCTGAACTTACATGGTAAGGAGAATTTGGTGGCTGTGCTGTACCTTCAATAATATTACCCGTAACGGATGACGCAATCGCTGCGTGATAACCAACATCTTGATTCGGACCAAAGCTAACATTATTTGGCATTAGGTGATATTCACCTGCATAGCGCAAATCACCAGACTCCACTTCTGATTGCGGCGGCAATAAATCATCTTCGATTGATTGCAAAATCATGCCTTCCGTAAAAGACATGGTGTCACAATCAAACTCAAGTGTGGAGGTTCCGTTTTCTACATCTACGGAAAGGTCATTTACATTACCTTCATTACTTGAAACGCTTCCATCTGGATTTAGGGCTGGAGCTGACGATCTGTAATTATCCAAACCTGGGTGATTCGCCATCTCTTCTGATGTCATTTCAGAAAGACCACGTTCCCAGTTTTCACGATCTTCCATGTCCCATGGTTGTTTATTCAGCAACGCGTTCATTTCCTGACCTTGAGCATCGTCAGGATCAGGATTTGTTATTCTGTTGGATACTGTTTCACGGATTTCGTTAACAGCGTTGTTGTAGGCATCATCAACATCAAGGTCGACGGTAAGATCAAAATCTTCAGCACCTGTAAAAGGTGCCGTCCCATGTTCAAGAACATATCGAAAACTAACCATCGCATCATCATCGCGATAGGTAGGAGCACCCTCTGGCGCGTCTGGCACATCAATAACGCCCGCATTGTAATTAGCAGTCTGTTGTGCAACGCTCCAAACAGGATCGCGATCGCCAGCTCTAGATGTGATGTCTGCGTTGTTTCTAAATGCGTCTAATACGTTATTGCCCATGGTAAACCTCTCTTATAATTTTTACAAGTTCAGCTTTCCTTTTTACGTACCAATTCCCATTTACAGTATTATATATCTTACTATGTATGCCCGCTAAAATGCAAAAAGCTGCCCCTAATATCACTCATTATAAGAAACAGGTGTGAAGATATTTTTAAATTTAGATAAAATTTTATCTATTTACTTTTTTGGAAAAATTATGAATTAAATATACGGTCGCCAGCATCGCCCAAACCGGGCACAATATAAGCGTTTTCATTGAGACGTTCATCCAGCGCGGCTAAATATATATAGACCTCTGGGAATTTATCATGCATGGCTTTTACGCCTTCTGGCGCGCCGATCAAACCAATGAATTTTATCCTTGGCACACCCCATTCTTTTAACGCACCTATTGTCATCATCGCCGACCCCCCTGTCGCCAACATCGGATCAATCACATATGCAACATCTACGTCACAGATGTCAGGTAATTTATTATAATATGATACTGGCTGATGTGTCTCTTCGTCTCGATACAATCCCAAACAATGCACCTGCGCCTGCGGCAAGAAATCTAAAAATGGTTCCACCAAACCAACCCCCGCCCTTAGAATAGGAGCAAGCGCAACATTCTCTTGAACAACGTTTTCTGATGTCTCAGTAATCGGTGTTTCAACTTTTTGCTGTGCTGTCTTTAAATCGCGTGACGCTTCGATGGCCAATAAATGCCCAAGGCGTTTTACTTGCTGACGCACAACTTCTGATGAAGAATTCTTATCTCGCAAATCGCGAAGGTAAGCACCCTTTAACGGATGATCCAGAATAAATAAATTATCTTTCTCATTCATAAAACTGCCTTATGTTTACGCAATAACAGGGTTTTCTTCGCCCAACGATTTCACCAATTCAGCGATCTCATCAATCACTAAACCTAATGACGTTTCATTCACACCACGGCAAACAAGGCTGGTGCCAAAACGACCATTTTGATATTTCGGATATGACCCAATCGCAACGTCATCGTGACGTTTTTGAACTTCCGCCAATCCATCAGCGATTAAGCTCTCTGGTAAATCTGCTGTCACAGATCTTGATACAACTGGTGCGCCACCTTGCAAAGTTGGCAAGATACTATCGAACATCGCCTGCATAATTTTTGGTACACCCGCCATCACATAGACATTGCCCAAGTTAATACCGGGTGCGCCACTCACTGGATTTTCAATCAATTTTGCGCCAACAGGGATCATCGCCATTTTCTTACGGCTTTCTGTGATTTCGCTTTCATCTTTATAATACCCAAGCAAATCTGAATAGGCCGCCTCACTCAGCTCCAGACCAACACCGAATGCCGCCGCAACGTTCTCCGCTGTGATATCATCATGCGTTGGGCCAATTCCGCCCGTGGTAAACACATAATCATTTGCCGCCCTCAGCAAGTTCACCGTATCAATAATAGTCTGCGCGTGATCTGGAATAATCCTTACTTCCGCCAATCTAACACCCGCATCATTCATTTTTTCTGCGATATAGGGCGTGTTCGCGTCCTTCGTACGTCCCGATAAAACCTCGTCCCCGATAATAATCAGCGCCGCCGTATAAATCTTATCTTGATCTGTATTTGTCATGTTTTGCCCTTTAAATTTTATTCACTTATATATAAAGTGTCATAAAGGATTAAACAAGCATGACACAACTAGAACCCAAATATAACCACAGCGGCATCGAACTCCACCCTGAAAGCGACTTTGAAGGGATGCGAGCCGCAGGTCAGTTGGCCGCCAAGACTCTCGATATGATTACCGAGCACGTTGTTCCGGGTGTCACGACCGAAGCTCTGGATAAACTTTGTTATGATTTCATCACCAAGCATGGCGCAATTCCCGCGCCACTAAATTACAAAGGTTTCCCTAAATCGATTTGCACCTCAATTAATCATGTGGTTTGTCACGGCATCCCAGAGGAAAAATCTTTACGTGAAGGCGACATCCTTAATATTGATGTCACCGTAATTTTAAACGGCTGGCACGGTGACACATCACGTATGTT
>JALZUF010000233.1 GCA_023301785.1 Alphaproteobacteria bacterium
GGGATTATGATTTACCAAGAGCAAGTGATGCAAGCCGCACAAATACTAGCGGGTTATTCACTCGGTGGGGCGGACTTGCTTCGTCGTGCGATGGGTAAAAAGATTAAAGAACAAATGGATATTGAGCGTCAAAAATTTATTGATGGCTCTGCCGAACATAACCAAGTGCCTGTTGAACAAGCCGAAATGATCTTTGAGCAAATTAATAAATTTGCGGGATACGGATTTAACAAATCACACGCGGCCGCTTATGCGTTAATTGCCTATCAAACGGCGTGGCTGAAGGCTAATTATCCTGTCGAATTCATGGCGGCGTCTATGACATTAGATGCAGGTAATACAGATAAGCTTAGCGTGTTTAAGCAAGAACTTGATCGTATGAATGTTGAACTTCTGCCGCCAGATATAAATAAATCTGGCGTGATGTTTGAGGTTGAGGATGGTAAAGTGCGTTACGCGCTTGCCGCTCTAAAAGGTGTAGGCGAGGGGGCAATGGAAAAAATTGTGGCCGAGCGTGAAGCCAATGGTGATTTCAAGAACATGGCGGACTTTATTGGCCGCCTTGATACAAAGGTGATGAACAAGCGTCAGTTTGATGGGCTCATTTGTGCGGGTGCTTATGATGACTTCAACCCAAATCGTGCCGAGCTATACGGCAATATGGAGATGATGTTACGTCATGCCAGCAGCCTTGCCGATGAACGTGAAAGCGGGCAGGTCAGCTTGTTCGGTGGGGATGACGGCGGTGGCACAGAAATGCCAGCTTACGCCCCTTGTGACAATTGGGATCAACTCGAAAAGCTATCGCATGAATTTGACGCCGTTGGCTTTTATCTATCCGCGCACCCACTAGATGCACGTATGGATCAGTTAGAAAAAATGGGAGTAACGCCGCTTAATAATGTTGCCCATAAAATCAGCAGGAGCCCTTCAAAACGCGTTCACATGGCGGGTATTCTTATTCGTAAACAAGAACGTGTTTCCGCCAAAACAGGAAATAAATTTGCCTTTTTACAGCTTTCTGATTCCACAGGCGTATATGAAGTTATGATTTTTAGTGAGACACTAGCAAGATCTCGAGAATTTCTTGTCCCTGGAACAGGCTTGCTCCTTTATGCCGATGCCGAAGTGAAAGATGAAGAGCTTCGCTTCTTAGGGCAAATGATTCAGCCTTTAGACGAAGCCATGGCAGAAAAGGTGAGGGAGCTTAAAATCCATGTTGATGCCAGTGAGACCGTTCAACGTTTACACGACATCTTAGCCAATGCAGAACAGGGAAATGTAAAAATTCATCTATACGCACACCTAGAAGAACATATCGCCGAGCTTGAAATCAAAGGCCGCTTCAGCATCCCCCAAGATACAATGAGCGTCCTGCAAAAAACCCCAGGTTATATTAAGCATAGCGAGGGATAATTTAATCTTGACATAATAATAACGCTCTTATATAAACTCGTTTTATGTATACTGATCTAGAAAAATTAAACATAAACTTTCCAAATGTCAGCTTTGAAAGACAATCTCACGATGATCAATCTGTTCGCGTTGTTGTACCTAATTTCTATGTAGCAAGCCAAGTTAGAGACACAGCTTACACAGTCAACACAGTAAAAGCGTTGTTATCTCGCATGAAGTTACACGACAGAAATCCATATTTACTTATGCCGCTAGAGGCAGAAGGAGATACGGAAGATTCTTGCGCAAGTAAAATTATAGACACAATAAGACAAGAAGATGTCG
Organism: Alphaproteobacteria bacterium; assembly: GCA_023301785.1. Taxonomy (GTDB): domain Bacteria; phylum Pseudomonadota; class Alphaproteobacteria; order Micavibrionales; family Micavibrionaceae. The sequence goes on from JALZUF010000233.1 coordinate 1,741, forward strand.
ACAGGCACGTTAAAAGTCGAAACGACGTTGTTACCCCTAAAACTGGTATTATATATTACCCTGTGTATGAGGACGACCCATTTCATAGGCATGATGATCCTGAGTTTATAGATTTAGCACCAGTCACTTGTAAAGATGCTTTTCAGCCTGACGAAGATCCTGAGTTATTCGATATGCTATACGAAGAGCATCCTGAATCACCTTCTACATTGCCAAAAGACGAAGTCATTGCATTTGATGTTAGTTATGGTGATGGACATGCACACTTTATTGACGCTCATATTTTGGCTCGTCGATTAGCTCTATAATTATTACAACAAGACCTGTTGCACTATGAAAATAAATCTAAGATGTTAGATGTGCTGGCTAGGGATAAGACTTCAAATTGAAGTTGTTGTCTTGTTTGTAAGGCTAACATCTCTGTCCCTTTTTCGTTTAAATCTGCAATAACTAAATCGCTTCCACCAGACTCAAATGTATTAATATTGCTTTCAATAAAATTGCTACGTGTTTCGATGATCTGTAAATCATTTGCCAAACTGGCGCTGTATTCGCGAAGCGTTTGACGCGCGCCTTGTAGCTCAGACAAAATCTTTGTCATTTCCGATTTACTAATGAAGTTATCATTCGTTAATCCCAAGCCAGTAAAGGTTGCATCAATTCCTTGCGTTTCAAGAAAGCTATTATTGTCACGATTAAAAGCCGTTTCGATATCATCATTATTAAGAAGCTGATTACCGCGGAAACTTGCATCAATAGCAACTTCATCAATTTGGCTTAACAGCTCAAGATATTGTTTGCGATAAGCAACACTATCGCTTGAAACGTTAATGTCTGGATTTTCAATCAGCAAATCGCCGCCCCATTCAATGATGTAATTTAAACTCTGGGAGTCAGGAAGATCGTTCCATAAACCATCTGCGCGCATGTGCGCACGATTTTCTGGATTTCCTGGGCCAAAAAATTGATTTGGTTCACCTGGTGCCCAATTTTCATAGGAGCCATTTACCGCCGTTCCCCCAGCAAGACCTTGCCAAAATTGTTCACCTTCTTCTGGGCCTTCAACCCAACGCCATTCACCTTCAACCGCATCATCACTTCCACCAAGCCAGCTAGACGAGGTGAGGAGGGCTTCAACAAAATCTTGCTCTTCTTGCGATGTAATTGTCGCCAAGTGTCCTGTTAATTCAGGAACACCTTCAAGACCTGCGCGCGCCGCACGCGCACTCGCCTCAGTCCAAGACGCAAAATCAACTGTATTTTGGTAGAAATTATTTGTAGATGCCAGATACGCTC
>JALZUF010000234.1 GCA_023301785.1 Alphaproteobacteria bacterium
GGTTTTAACATCATTCATATTAACCGTTCTTTTTTCGACGATGTTTTTCACAAGATTACAGCTGGCCACGTGAGTGTTGCCGGTTTTTTTGTGGCTTTTTGCCAAAGAATTATCTAGATTTTTGTTAATAGTAAAAAGGAGATACACATTCTAACAACAGATCAAAATGGGACATTTGAAATGTCCGACCTTAAAGACTTAATCGTAAAATCACTTGATGATGATAAGGCTTTAGATATCGAAGCAATCGATTTAGAAAAGAAATCAGCCATTGCTGATTATATTGTCATTGCTACTGGAACATCATCTGCCCACGTTAAGGGGATCGCCGATAAACTGAAAGATCGTTTGAACGCACGTGGCATTAAAAATGTTCGTATGGAAGGTGCATCACAGGGCGATTGGATTGTACTTGATGCTGGGGACGTTGTTGTCCACCTCTTCAGACCCGAAGTTCGCGAATTCTATAACATTGAAAAAATGTGGTCAGCAGACTTTGGCGGTATGAACCCAAACGATGGCGGTACTGACATACAGATGGCTTAAAAACAGCCTAAAACTCTATAAAACACCTTCACTTTTCCCTGATTTCAGGCGACCATGAGGCATGGGATTCAACAGCCACATTATTGCCGTCGGACGTATGAAAAAATCATCTTCATTTTCCCCCGCCTACCAAGAATATGAAAAACGTTTAAAGGGAAAACTTGAGCTTTTTGAACTTGAAGGTCGCGATCAAAAAGAAGAACTCGCCAAGATAGACGCGAAACTCAACCCCACCTCTCCTATTATCGCTTTGGACGAAACAGGCAAGACACTCTCCAGTGTTGAATTTTCAAACAAAATTACAGACATTCAAAACATTAAAACAGGCGCCTTTCAATTTATCATTGGCGGTGCAGACGGTTTGGACGACACCATCCGCAACAAAGCTGACCTTATCTTAAGCTTTGGTCGCCTGACGTGGCCCCATATGCTGGCGCGCGTTATGCTGATCGAACAAATCTACCGCGCGCAACTTATCCTCGCTAATCACCCTTATCATCGGGAAGGGTAAAACATGCGTTTCATTCTTCTCATCTTGATCTTTTTTATTGCGACACCAGCCATGGCGCAAACGCCTACGCCTTCTGCGCACCCCTTAAAGGATGTCGAGAGTAAAATGGTGCGCTCAAAAGAGGAAAAGAAAAAACTCCAAGCCGAACTCAAAAAAATTGAGTCCAATATGTCCTCCCAACGCAAAAAGCTAATCTCTGTCGCAAAGAATATTAAAGGCAATGAGAACACGCTTGTCCGCCTTGAAAAGAATATTGCGACAAAACAAGATGAACAGCGTCGCATCGAAGCTAAGCTTACAGAAGATAAAAAATCTATCTCTGAATTAGTGCTGGCGTTAGAGCGCATCAGACGCATTCCTCCCGAAGCTGTGATGGCGCGCCCCGACTCTCCTCTTAAGACAGCGCAAAGCACCATGCTACTTCAGAGTATCCTGCCGCGCGTCTATAAACGTGCCGATCAATTAAAAGCCGATTTAAAAAAACTAGACGAACTTATCGTTAGCCTTGAAGAAGATCGCAACAAAGCCATCGTTGTTGCAAAGAAACTTCAAAAAGATCAAAAGTCACTTTCTCATATGTTGACCAAGCGTGAGACAATTTACGCCCGCACAGAAAAAGATATTGAACGCCAAAAGAGCCAACTCAAAGCCATCTCACAACAGGCCAGCAGTTTAAAAGAGCTAGTCAAGAAGATCGAAGCCAAACAACGTCGCGAGGCCGCTGCACGTAAAAAGAAGAAGAAAAGCAATTTCCGTACGGCGTCCGTCACAAACAAAGCCACCCCTATCCCCAAAACAGGATCAGCACAACTTCCCGTTAGTGGTATTATGGCGGTTGGTTACGGAAAGACAGATGACATTGGTGCTGTTTCTCAAGGTATTAAGATCAAATCCCGTAAAAACGCCCTTATTGTTGCCCCCATGGGCGGCGTGGTCGATTATGCGGGGAAATTTAAAGGTTACGGTCAAATTATCATCTTAAAACACCAAAAAGGCTACCACAGCCTCATCGCTGGCTTCGGCAAAATTGATACTGCTGTTGGGCGTGCCGTTGTTGCCGGAGAACCCATTGGAAAAATGGCAAGTTCTGGTGGAAAAGATGCTGAAACACTATATTATGAGTTACGTTACAAAGGAAATCCGGTGAACCCTTCCAAGAAAATATCCGGACTTAAATAAGGAAAATAAAATATGCGCATCTTCGGTCTCTTAATGATTGGCTTCACTCTTATCTCTTGCTCAAATGTTATGGCGCAAGAAAGCAAACCAGATACAAAAGAAGAAAAGCCCCTTTCTGCTGAAGAAAAGAAAGCCGCTGAGACTGCTGAAAAGCTCAAAGAGCAAACGGCGCAAGACACATACCGCCAGCTCAACCTATTCGGCGATGTATTCGAACGTGTGCGTTCACAATATGTTGAACCAATGACAGATGAAGACTTGGTTGAAAATGCTGTTGAAGGATTACTATCAAGTCTCGATCCACACTCCTCATATTTGGACGATGATGATTTCAAAGACATGCAAGTTCAAACACGCGGTGAGTTCGGCGGTTTAGGAATCGAAGTCACCATGGAAAATGGTTTCGTTAAAGTTGTCTCTCCTATCGATGAAACGCCTGCGGCCAAAGCGGGCGTTCAGGCTGGTGACTACATCACGCACCTTGATGGTGAACAAGTTCTTGGCCTATCCCTATCCGAAGCCGTTGATAAAATGCGCGGTAAAGTTGGCGAGCCAATCTTGATTACTGTGGTTCGTGAAGGCGCAGAAGAAACATTAGAAATCGAAATCATCCGTGATGTTATCAAAATTCAATCCGTAAAAAGTCGTATTGAACAGGATGATATTGGTTATATTCGTGTAACAACATTTAACCAAAACACAATGCCCGGCGTTGAAAAAGCTTTCGCAGACATCAAAAAAGAAGGCGGCGATAAAATTATTGGTTATGTTGTCGATCTTAGAAATAATCCAGGTGGTCTTCTGGACCAAGCCATCAAAGTCTCTGATGCTTTCCTTGATAAAGGTGAAATCGTATCAACGCGCGGTCGTAACGAAAGCGATACAAAGCGTGACAACGCTACCAAAGGCGACTTGGCTGATGGTAAGCCGATCATAGCCCTTGTGAATGGTGGCTCTGCGTCTGCGTCTGAGATTGTGGCCGGTGCGCTTCAAGATCACCGCCGTGCGATCATTCTCGGCACACAAACTTTCGGTAAAGGTTCTGTGCAAACGGTTATTCCATTGCCGGGTCACGGTGCTATGCGTTTAACAACGGCGCGTTACTACACACCATCTGGCCGTTCTATTCAGGCCGAAGGTATTAAGCCTGACATTATTGTTGAGCAAGCCAAACTTGAAGAACTTGCGAATGGAAACCGCCCACGTGAAAGTGATCTTCGTGGCGCACTATCAAATGACAGTAAAGTCACTAAAAAGCTTAAAGCTCTTAAAGGTGACAAAGACAAAGAAGAAGAGCCTGCAGATTATCAACTTATTCGTGCCATTGATCTGATGCGCGGCGTTATCCTTTATGGGGACCGCGTCTTACCTGCTAATGATAATGCGAAACAAGCGAAAAAATGAGTTCTTTTAAGAAAAACTTAGAAGATGCCATGGAAGAAGAGCAAGGCGATGTGCCTGCTCAAGATGATAGTGTAAAGAAAGCAAAAAAGAAAAAATCTAAAAAAAGTAAATCTTCAAAGAAGATAGAATTTTCTTTTAAATCTTTTATCACTGGACTTGGATTTTGTTTTTTCCTATCAGGATGCCTTGCCGTATGGACACTGTTCAATGCGGACACCACCATACAAAAACTGCAAAGCACTCTACCTTCCAAAACGACAATCGTTGAAACGTCGAGCAGTCCTTATCCAGACGAAACAACCATCACGATGACGGGCGAACCTATTGAGGTTGATCCGCTTGTCGCAAAAAAGCCCGTTGATGTTGATCCCTCAACAGAAAGTATGATGGAAAAAGAAGAAGAAGAAGAAGAAGTTGTTGAACTTGCCCCAGATGAGAAACCTCACCGCAAGAATGCCGTTCCTTTTTCTAAAAAAACGGATAAGCCGCTCTTATCTTTTGTTATTTATGACCTAGGGTTATCGCAGATAAAAACAGCCAATATCATTGAAAACTTCTCTCCTGAAATCAGCTTGGCGTTTTCGCCCTATGCCAAAAATTTAGAAACGCAAACTATGACCGCGCAAGAAGACGGTCACGAAATTTGGTTAACCCTGCCTTTGGAAACGAAAGAATACCCGCTGAATGACCCAGGCCCCTCTTCACTTCTTATCAACGCCTCGACTAAAAAGAACAAAGCACGTTTGGCAAAAGTATTAAACGCCACGAACAACCAAGTAGGCTACATCAGCCAACCTGATCACGTCTTTAAACCAGAAGATGCCAGTGTTAACCCCGCGCTTCGTGATATCTTCGTCAAAGGCTACGCCATTATCGATAGCAACATTTCAATGCGTAGTTTCGTTGGCGGTGTTGCTGATCGCGGCGATTATCCTTACGCGCAAAATATGTTATGGCTTGACGATACAATCACTCCTATCAGCTTTAATCAAAAAATCAGACGTATTTCTGAAATGGGTAAGAGTAAAAAAGATATTATTGTTATGCTGCGCCCCTACCCAGCCAGCCTCAAAGCCGTTCAAAAATTCTTGAACTCGCAAGCCGCAGATCAATTTGAAATGGCGCCTGTGTCGGCTCAACTCATTAACAAATAATCATGACAAATCCTCTCTATAGACCCTGTGCAGGTATCGCGCTTTTTAATGATGCTGGAAAAGTATTTGTTGGCGAACGCATCGACACACCGGGCGCATGGCAAATGCCACAGGGCGGCATTGATGCTGGCGAGGATTTAAATGCCGCTGCATTTCGTGAGCTAAAAGAAGAAATAGGCACCGACAAGGCTGAAGTCTTAGAGATCATGAAAGACAAAATCTTATATGATATTCCCCAAGAAATCTTGGATCGTCTTCATAAAATTTGGGAGACACCCTATATAGGCCAAGAACAAACTTGGATCGCCATGCGCTTTAATGGCAAAGACAGCGATATCGCCCTAGATGCCGACGACCACCCAGAGTTCAGCCAATGGCAATGGGTTGATCTTGATAAAACCCTAGATCTTATTGTGCCCTTCAAACGTGATACCTATAAAATCATCATTGATAAGTTTGAAAAATATTCAAAAATCTAATTTTTTCCTTACATACTCATCTGATAAAAACAACGAGATATAACCTGGCAACCATATACACGTTAGCAAGATCACAATTGCGTTTTGGTTTAAGATAGAACCAATAAGAATAAAAACTGTACTTGTTCCAGCAATAACCGCGACCCCTGCCAACGGGTACTTATCAATCAAATCAAACGGTTTTGGCAAATCATACTGTTTATTAAACTCTCTTTGAAACGCAGATCGAAGCACCAGAAACTCTCCTAGAATACCAATAATACCACCAAGATATTGTGAAGGCACACCGCTTCCTGAGTCTGTAAAAGCAATCAACGCATACGCCGCCATCGAAGACATCGCGATATAAAACAGCCACCTGTGATTGTGCGCGGATAAATACAGAGTTATAGAACTGCTAATAAAAAGCAAAGACGCGATCAAATAATAATAATTTAAACTGCTATAATTACTCAGCAAAAATATAATATTGGCTGCTAAAAATAATGCCCCCGATGCACGTCTAAATAACGTGTAATGCGGCATTAAGGATTAATCGGTGACCATGCGGGGTCTGATCCACCTGCTGGGGTTCTAAGCAATCTTTCGTTATATCCTGTTAAATCAATCGTATAAATGTTGGCTGTTCTACCTTTACCGCCTTGCGTGCGGCTTTCTTTAAAGTATGTCAGCACACGGCCGTTCGGTGACCAACTTGGCCCTTCAACGTGATACGCTTTGGTAATCAAACGTTCACCAGATCCATCAGGGCGAATAACACCAATATAGAACTGCCCACCTTGCATCTTTGTAAACGCAATCAAGTCTCCACGCGGTGACCACACTGGATTCGCGTAATTACCTTTACCAAATGTAATGCGTCGCACATCGCCACCCGTTGCATTCATCACATAAAGCTGTTGGCTTCCACCACGATCAGATTCAAATACAATGCGTTTACCATCTGGCGCATAAGATGGCGCAGTATCAATACCTGTATGCGTCGTTAGTTGACGCGACTGACGATTGCGTAAATCCAATTCATAAATATCACTATTACCATTTTTAGACATCGCCATCACAACGCTGTTTCCAGTCGGTGAAAAACGCGGCGCAAACGTCATGCCAGGAAAGTTTCCGAGCATTTCTTGACGCCCTGTGTCGATGTTATAAAGATAGACACGCGGCTTGCCACCTTTGTAGGACATGTAAGTAATCTCTTGAGCCGTTGGTGAGAAACGTGGTGTTAAAACCAAATCCCCTGCTGGTGTCAGGTAGCGATGATTTTTTCCATCTTGATCCATAATCGCCAAACGCTTAACACGGCTTGTTGCCGCACCACTTTCAGAAATGTAAACAATACGCGTATCAAAATACCCATCTTCACCCGTAATACGTTTGTAAATTTCATCTGAAATAATATGCGCGATACGACGCCAATTTTGTTCGTTCGTCATATACGCCATACCCGTCAGCTGTTGCTGAGAGAATACATCATACAACCTAAACTCAACACGTGTACGGCCATCTTCTGCCTTCGTCACAGAACCTGCTACCAAAGCTTGCGCATTAATCGCGCGCCATTCACCAAAGCGTGGATCATCAGCCTGAATGGATTCTGGCGATTGAATAAAGCTTTGCGGGTTGAGTGGATTAAACAATCCTGAATTTTGTAAATTCTTCGCAATAATCGCAGGAATGTCACGCGCGTAATTTGCGTAGCCTGCATTCTCAGGGTAAAACTTACTCACTGCAATCGGTAAGGCTTCCAACTTACCGCTTGTAATATCCACTTCCAACTGCGCCTTCGCAGGGGTGATATGCATCATGATTAGAACAAGTGCGGTGATTAAATATTTCATTTTTAAATCCTTTAAAATCTGCGCCTTTGCGGCGTGAAAATCTACGCCTATAGTTGCGCGGATGGGTTAAAATTAAAAGTTAAGTTTTTCCAGAGGTCATACTTATCCGCTGGCAAATCCAGTACTTCGCAATTAGGGTGATTAATCGCACGCATGGCTTCATCTGCGGCCGCGCGGTAAAAACTATCTTGGTTATAACGGAACTGCTCCACAATCCGCGCCGATTGAACGGAACGGTCTGGACGCACAATCAAATTCACCTTCACAACAATATCTTCCGCATACTTCGCTCCAGCCATCAAATTCCAACACCCTGCAAATTGCTGGTTTAACGCATTAGCAATAGCCGCCTCTTCTGTGGCTGATAATTTCTCCGAAAATTGTGCCAACGGTGACATTTCTGCCTTCACAGGCTTCGTCGTCTCACTCGCTTCATCACTCGGTGTTGAGCTATCTTGTAGGTTTTTCAAGACTGATAAAAAATCCTCTTCTTGCTGAACAGCTTCCTTAACAGGTGTTTCTTTTACTTTTTCAGGTGGCTTAGGTTTCACCGCCTTTTCAGTTGGTAATGGCGGCGTTTTTGGCTTTGGCTTTACCGTTTCTTCTTTTTTAATTTCTGGCTTCTTGATCGGATCAATTTTCGGCGGGGCCTTCGCTTCCACTTTCGGCGGAGCTTCTACCTTTTTTTCTTCTTCTTTAGGTTTTGGTTTTTCTTGAACCTTTTTCAATTTGCTTTGGTTGGGCTTCTTATTCGTCGTCGTCATCTCACTTATGTCGATCACTTCAATCGCAATCGGTTGCGGAATACGCGGCGGCTTTGAAATATAAGGCAACCCAACAACACCAAAAATCACAATCCCGACATGGAGACAAAGCGAAACGATCAGAGCTTTTTTCATCTCTGCCGTTACTTCAAATCCGTCTTGTGAAAATATTGCGCTCATAGCTTTAGACTTTAATAAGGGTTTATGGCCTTTTTGTGAAAAACCTTATCCTTATTCCCTTAACCATTATTTTCTGTAATAAGCGCTACTTTACGAAACCCTGCGGCATTAATTGTGCCAAGAACTTTCATCACCTGCCCATAATCCATTGCCTTATCCGCACGTATGTAAATACGCGCATCTGGATTACTGTTTGTGGCGGCTGACAATAAAGCAACTAAGCGCGCTTCTTTGACCTTAGTTTCCCCAACATAAAGTGTGCCGTCTTTTTCAAGACTCACCTCATAGGTTTTATCATCTGCCTCACTTAACGCTTGCGCTTCGCTATCTGGCAAATCAATTTTAACGCCTGCCGTTAGTAAGGGTGCTGTGACCATAAAGATAATCAGCAACACCAACATCACATCGACAAACGGCGTGACGTTAATCTCCGCCATTGGGCGATGCCTCCCGCCGCGTCCGCTACCTTGATTTAAATTAACGCCCATTGCTTATGTCCTCATTTTTCTTTTTGGTGGTTTATCTTGGCTTTCTAGATGACGCGATAAGATCGCCGTAAATTCAGTCACAAACGCATCCAAACGCCCTGCATAACGCCCCAAACGGTTACTATAACCATTATATGCAATAACTGCAGGAATCGCCGCAACCAAACCAAGTGCCGTCGCAAACAATGCTTCCGCCATACCTGGTGCAACAACCGCCAATGACGTATCATTGCTGCCTGCGATCGCTTTAAAACTATTCATAATTCCCCAAACGGTTCCAAAAAGCCCAATGAATGGTGCCGTTGATCCAACCGTTGCCAAAAATGTCATACCGCGTTC
>JALZUF010000235.1 GCA_023301785.1 Alphaproteobacteria bacterium
AGATGGCATCAGGCGACAACTCCCCCCTTGATGACTGGATTGAATAGCCGTTGACATAACCTAAAACTTCTTTTACCGTTTCTTCTTCAATACGTAAAAAGAAAGTAACGCTATGTCAGTTGATCCAAACCACCATCGCTTAAGAACAAACTTACTCAAAGCTGGTATTGTCTTAGAAAGAAACGCAGATGAATTAGCGCGTGACCTTTTAAAACACATGGCAGATAGCGCAAAAAGAAATCCAAACCATCCCGTTTGGAATATTACGAAAACAATAGAATCTATTGGTCAACCAATTCTAGGCAAAAACAAGAAAGGTCAGCGGGAAGTTGTCAGAGACGCGTGGGGTCGTGACGCTGTAATTGATGCTATAAAAAATGACTACTATATTTTATTAGGACACCACAATGTAAGTACCGCTACTCACACACCTGCCTTTTATAAGTCAGAAAATTTGATTGTAAATCGGCCAGTACAGACTGATGCCCCTGCGGACAAACAAACAGCAAGTAATGGTAAGATGTCACCCACAGATGTTAGAGCAAGAGCGATTCAAGATTTAGTTACACTTGAAGTTATTAGCGTTACCAACGGCATCAGCCAACAAGATAGATCCTTGGCAGGAGAACTAATTGAGAAAATTGGTGAAAAATATCAAAGTGCGCCGAATAGTTCAGTTTGGAATTTACAAGAGCATTTTGATGCCCTGCTCGAAAAAAGATTAGAACAAGACCCTAATTTTGAAACAGCCGCGCTCATCCAAGAAATTAGAGCCAATACGTCATTGATGATTGTTATTCCAACACCTAATCCTAAACTTGAAACAACAAGGAATTGGAACGCACAGGAGGGGGCAACGAATGTTGATATATCCTCATTTCGTGGTAGCTCTTCTAAACCGCGCGCTCACGTAGCGCCATCAGCAGCAGGAGTATCTTCATCTTCAGGAAACAGGCCATCACTGAAACCAAGAAGAATTGAGCCATTACCTGATCGTATACAAAAAGAACTTGAAGCAGAAAGATCTGCGGCTTTAGCTGAACAAACTAACAACACTTTAGGAGCGTCAGAACAAAACACAGAAGCTACTGTTCCAAAAACAGCAGCAGATCAATCAGATATCACAAACAACGAAGGAGGCAACACGAACACGAATACGCCACCGCCAACCAATCCTGTAAACGATAATTCTGAAACACCACAACAACCAAACGCAAAAACAGAAATTCCTATCGAAGCTTTTGAAGCAACAAAAGATTTAGCAAAGCATATTGAAGAGGTGTTTCGTAAGGCAACTTTAGAGGAAACAGGAAAAGCAAGAAATCCAACTCCTAACGATAAAACTACTAATAGTTATAAAGGAATAAGTTGGGGAACTGTGATTGGTCAAATATCAAAAAAATATAATATTTCACCTGCTCAGGTGATGTATATACATGGGTACGAGCAAAAAATTCACGCTAACAAAAAAGAAGCTGCTGATGATTTATTAAGACGTGTTGAAGAAGATAATAATCATGACCCCTCTTCTCTTGATGTAGACACTGAAGACGCTATGGGCACAAGCGATCCATCTAGCAACCATGACGAAGAGGCTTTGGATACCCCACCAATCGCCAATCTTGAAACTGCAGATTCTATTGTTAGGGTTGATGATATTGATACGGAAGATGCTTTTAGTGGATCAAAAGCTGTTGGTTATGAGGAAGATGCACAACCGCCACCCTTTATGCACCCTGTGGTTCAACCTTCTGCAGCAGTAGACGAAACATCTACACCGGATGAGACACCTACAGAGAATACAATCATTGCCCTGCCAGAGCAGCCCGGCTATAGAAATGGATCGAATGGGTCAAATAGCGCATCTCATGGGCCAATCGAAAACGTTTCTTTTGAAGCGGAAATAGTGCCATCCTTAAAAGTTGATGGTATCATTGATGCTGGGCGTTTAATGCTCGCTAGCTTTGATAAAGCGAGGCAAGACTTAGTGCCTAAATATTCAGACACTCCATCCAGCAACATAGTTGGTAATTTAACTATCCCAGAAGTTGCACAAAGTTTTGAAAACAGACAAGTATCAGGACTGACAAACTTATTTGGTGAAGAGTCTGCCGCACAAATCAAAACTTATGACGATTTCTTAGGTGCTATCGGATTAATCAACGAAGACAACTCATTTGAATTCGCTGCTTCTTCGTCTACGCCAGACACTAACAGTGTTGCGGCTAGATCCTCAAATGGAAATGGACGTCACTTAGGCCGCTAAGTCGCGTAATACGTAATGAAGAATACCACCGTTTTTGTAATATTCGACTTCGTCCAATGTATCAATACGTGCCATTAATGTTACCTCTTGGGTGTCACCATTTTCACGTGTAATTTTCAACGTCACATCTTGCTTTGGTTTAAAGCTATCGCCCGCAATCCCGCTTAGGTCAAACGTTTCAGAGCCATCTAGATTTAAGCTTTCACGTGTCACACCATCTTTAAACTGTAACGGTAAAACACCCATACCAATAAGGTTAGAGCGGTGAATACGCTCAAAGCTTTCCGCAACAACCGTGCCGACACCCAGCAACCTTGTGCCTTTAGCCGCCCAATCACGTGATGATCCAGTACCATATTCTTTACCCGCGATCACAACCAATGGTGTCTTATCTTCTTGATAAGCCATAGCCGCATCATAGATGCTCATTTCTTCGCCTGTTGGAATATACTTTGTGTATCCCCCTTCAACATCATTCAACATGAGGTTCTTAATACGGACATTCGCAAATGTACCGCGCATCATAACTTCGTGATTTCCACGGCGTGAGCCGAAGCTGTTAAAATCTTTTGGACCAATTTGATGAGAGCTTAGATACTCACCAGCAGGGCCTTCACGTTTAATCGCACCAGCAGGAGAAATATGGTCAGTCGTCACACTATCACCCAACAAAGCCAGCGCACGCGCACCTTTAACGTCTTCTAGTGCATCAACAGTCTTATCCATGCCATCAAAAAATGGTGGGTTTTTGACGTAGGTTGATCCCGCTTGCCAATCATAAGTTTGGGTTGCTTCTTCACTGCCAATCGCTTGCCATTCTTTTGTGCCTTTAAACACATCGGCGTAACGCTCTGTAAACATTTGTGGTGTTAAACACGTTTCAACAGTCGAGCGAATTTCTTCGTTACTTGGCCAGATGTCTTTCATGTAAACATCATTGCCGTCTTGGTCTTGACCCAACGGATCTTTATATAAATCAATGTTTAATGAGCCAGCCAGCGCATAAGCCACAACCAATGGTGGAGACGCTAAATAGTTCGCCCGCACATGCGGCGAGATACGCCCTTCAAAGTTTCTGTTCCCTGATAAAACACCACAAACCGTCAAATCATCTTTTTCAATCGCGGCGCGAATAGGATCAGCCAACGGTCCAGAATTTCCGATACAGGTTGTACAACCATAACCAACAAGGTTAAAGCCAAGCGCATCAAGATCATCTTGAAGGTTTGCTTTTTCAAGATATTCCGTCACAACTTGTGAGCCTGGTGCCAATGATGTCTTCACCCAAGGCTTCACTTTCAAACCCTTTGCCAATGCATTACGCGCCACCAAACCGGCGGCCACCATAACATCAGGGTTTGATGTGTTCGTACATGATGTAATCGCGGCAATCACAACATGGCCGTCTGCCATTTGGTAATCTTCGCCTTCAACCTCATGCGTTTTATCATTAACATCTAACTTAGAGAACGCGCTTGCCGCATCCGTTAACGCGATACGATCTTGCGGACGTTTCGGCCCAGCAATACTTGGTACAACGTCTTGTAAATTCAGACTAAGTGTTTTTGTGAATTCAGGCTCATGCCCTTTTTCTCTCCACATACCTTGTTCTTTGGCATACGCCTCAACCACTTTTACGCGGTGTGCATCACGCCCTGTAAATTCTAGGTAGCGGATTGTTTCTTCATCAATCGGGAAGAAACCACATGTTGCACCATATTCAGGTGCCATGTTCGCAATCGTTGCGCGATCTGCTAGTGACAAGCTTTCAAGGCCATCACCATAAAATTCTACAAATTTACCAACAACGCCAAGCTCACGCAGCATCTGCACAACAACCAACACAAGGTCAGTTGCGGTCGCGCCCTCTTTCAACGCACCATCAAGTTTAAAACCAACAACTTCAGGAATAAGCATGGATACAGGTTGCCCTAACATGGCCGCCTCGGCCTCAATACCACCAACACCCCAACCCAAAATACCAAGGCCATTAATCATTGTAGTGTGCGAGTCTGTGCCGACAAGCGTATCAGGGTAGATAACATCTTTGCCATGTTGGTCTTGTTCCAACCAAACAGTTTGCCCCAAATATTCAAGGTTCACTTGGTGGCAGATTCCTGTACCCGGTGGCACAACGCGGAAATTATCAAATGCGCCCTGCCCCCATTTTAGAAACTCATAACGTTCGCCATTACGTTCGAACTCGCGATCAACATTAATTTCAAACGCGCTATCATTACCAAATGCATCAACCATTACGGAATGGTCAATCACAAGATCAACCGCTGATAACGGGTTAATTTTTTGAACATCGCCGCCAAGGTTTTTAATCGCTTCACGCATCGCGGCTAAATCAACCACAGCAGGAACGCCTGTGAAGTCTTGCAATAAAACACGCGCCGGTCGGTACGCAATTTCTTTGGTAGAGCTTTTGGTATCAAGCCAATCTTTAATCGCCTGAACATCATCTGTCATCACTGAACGGCCATCTTCATAACGAAGCAAGTTTTCAAGTAATACTTTCAACGAGAAAGGTAATTTGGAGATATCACCTATTTTCTCCGCTGCGGCTTTAAGGCTGAAATAATCGTATGATTTCCCATCTACTTCTAATGTTTTACGTGTTTTGAGAGTGTCTTGGCCTGTCTGTGTCATAAAGAATCCGTTTTGCTTAAAATGAAAATTTAGAAAAAGAGTTTAGCACAAAATATATTAAGCAAAAATAAATGCTTTAATACGCCTGAAACCTTTGATTTTAAAATAAATTTCAAAAAATGTCTTATTTGACATATTTATGTCACATTCGTATGAGATAGTGGTAGGGTAATAAAAATAATCTATCTTAAATATAAATAATATCTCTATAAAAATCTCTAATCCGTCACTTTCCAACGAAGTGGCGGATTTATTTTTATTTAATGATTTCAATGACTTAAGCTTAATTTAGCGTCTTTTATTATCTTCTTCTAGGCTTGTTACGGCTTTTACACTGAAAACCAATACTTTCATATTCTTCAAGACTATCAATGGCCTGTTGACGCCTTTGGCGTTCAATATTCATGTCATCATTCATATCAATAATCGCACGATGAACAATATTTTTCATATCTTCTTGGCGTTCTGCCATGCGGCGTTTCTTCATAGGCCCATAGGTAGAGCCGTATTGATCTATGATACCAGAGATCTTGCGCCCGATCACATTGATATATTTATTCACAATCAGCTGATCTTCGCGTACATGTTTGAACTCATGCGCCAAAATCGCGCTGTGCATACAGCCGCCCTCAGGAAATTCCTTAGCAATAAAGACCGTTGGCTCAACGTGAATTTCGACATCCACCGCCTTTAGGTACACACAGCCTAACTTAGCGCGATCATAAGTCTCATAGATAAAAGAAACCCTATTTTTCAACTGGATAGACCCGCTCATAAGACCACTGACATTGGTTTTATGATGCGGTCCATAAGGAGAGATTGTATCAACATCAACGCTGTTTAACTGTGCTTTTGTCTTCGTAAAATCATATTTCACGTGTGATTTACTGGGCTTCACATTGATTTGGGGTGGTATTTTGCTTAGGCAGGTAATCTGCGCATGGGCGGGCATCGAAGACACCGCGAAGCACACAAATGCAAAGAAGAAGAGAAAATAACGCAAAATCTAGCCTTTTTGATGGGTTTTACAAATTATTACAAACAAACTATTTATATTCTAATGTCTATCAGTTACAAAACTCTAAAGAAAACAAAATTATAAGGAAAATTCCATGGTACTTATTGGACAAATTCTCATGCTGGCGCTTGATATCTTCTTTTGGATCATCATTGCACAAGTTGTCTTAAGCTGGCTTATCGCTTTTGATGTTATTAATATCCGCAATGCCAAAGCGCAACAGTTTATCCTTTTGCTCAATAAAGTGACCGATCCTGTTTTCAAACCGCTTCGTAAAATCATACCAGCGATTGCCGGTATTGATGTGACACCAATCATTGTGATTTTTGCGATTTCAATTTTACAGCGCGTCGTCGCCTCTTACTTCATTTACGGAGCGATGTAATCCATGAGCGCTCAGATTATCAATGGTAAAGAGATTGCCGCGAACTTACGTGAAACAATTAAAGCCGATGTTGAGACATTAAAAGCCAATGGCACAGCTGTTGGTTTGGCTGTGATTTTGGTCGGCGATGATCCTGCCTCTCATGTTTATGTTGGAAGCAAGATCAAGGCGTGTGAAGCGGCAGGTATTAGCAGCATTGAGCGCCGCTTAGACGATAACGCAACAGAAGATGACGTGCGTAAAGTTATTGAAGCGTTAAATGCAGATGAAACTATTCATGGTATTTTATTACAGCTTCCCCTTCCCGCACATTTATCCGATGTTCAGGAAGGTTTAGTACAAACAATCCTACCTGAAAAAGACGTTGATGGCTTAACGACCTTAAACGCAGGCAAGTTATTTTTAGGTCATGATGATGGCCTTGTGCCTTGCACGCCGCAAGGCTCACTCTTACTGATCAAAGAGATTGAACAAAACCTAAGTGGTAAACACGCGGTTGTGATTGGTCGTTCGAACTTATTTGGTAAACCTATGGCGCAGTTACTCTTGCAAGAAAATTGTACTGTGACAATTGCCCATTCTCGTACAAAGAATATCGAAGACGTTTGTAAACAAGCCGATATCTTAGTTGCCGCCGTGGGGCGCGCCAAAATGGTCAAAGCCGATTGGGTTAAGGACGGCGCGATTATTATTGATGTCGGTATTAACCGCCTGCCGCCTACCATTGAAGGTGGTAAATCTAAACTGGTTGGTGATGTAGATTTTGATGCCGTGCAAGATATTGCAAAAGCAATCACCCCCGTCCCTGGCGGCGTTGGTCCCATGACGATTGCGTGTTTATTGGCAAACACTGTGAAGGCAGCGCAATAGGATATTAATACAACTTTTTAAAGGTCAGTATGAAATACACTCTCAAACTTATAGCTATTTTGGTAGGCGCGGTATTTCTATCCCTTCTAAGCGTCAACGTAACAAAAATAGGGCCTGAGTATGAGCTTTACTGCAGTCTTGGAAAATCAGTAGATGGCATAGAAATAAATTGTCCTGAGAAGGTAATAAATGGGGGCTGGCCTGCGCCCTTCGTCTATGACACGCCCTTTGTCTCCGTCCAAAGAAGCCTAAGCTTCTTAGAAGATAGCTTTAGACTAATGCCGTTTATTGCGAACACTGCATTCTATCTTGTAATAATATGTGCGTTTATAAAATTACTCCGTATAATAAAGCATTGACATAAACGTAAATTATTTGCGATACAAAGCCTTAGATTTTAACTAAGAGTTTCAATATGTCGAAAATAATTTTAATGCCGGATGTGCGCCTTGCCCCTATGTTGCGCGTTCACGTGAACGGATTGGTGGATGCCTTCAAAAATACAGCCTATGAACCGCTAGACGTAAGCGAATTACTATCCTTCTCAGATACATATCAAAGACAATTTGGCTTTGGGCTATATACGGTCTTTTCCGATAAAGGTGTCACTTTGGGATGTGCTGGTACAACGCATTGGACTGAGGAAGAAGCGTATGAAGGGGTTTTGGAATACCAAGTTGCTGTGAATACAAATGATCCAAAACTTCACGCGCAAATTGGTAAAGGCATTATACGTGAAACTTTCACTGAAAATTGTGAGCAAGCTTGGATTGTTCAAACAACTTTTGGAGCGCGTAGCGCGTTAACCCGCGACATAGTTAAAGATATAGGTATGGCTGTTTTACCTGCAAAAATACGTCATGAAGGCCACGAACAACCATGTGCTGCTATTAACCGCGTCATGTGTATAGGAAAAAACTAAATACCTAATGTCCGCAAGTCGGTGCAGCTACACCATCTTTTCCACCATCATAGTGAACGTTCTTGCCGCCTTCCGCTTCACGTGCGACACGGACAGGCCACGCCTTTTGAGCTAAGTTTTCAAAGCGTCCGTCTTGCCCATCATGTCTTACCTGAAAGGTATGGATGAGGCTCGAGGGACCGTAAGATCCATATCTTGTATCTACAACTGCTTCATATAATCGTTGATTGTCTAAAAGAGGCGATTCTTGCGTTGCCTTGTTTTCAAAGCCTTTTACCGTACGATAATCAGATATCTTAGCCCAAAACCCTGTGGCACGTGCCAAGGGTGCGGACGCCATATCTGTTGGTGACAATAATACAGCATCGTTTAAATCCCATGGCTCATTCATGCCTAAATCTTGCTTTAATCTGCTTGCCACTTGAACGGCATTCACTTCCGCTGTAGCAATTAAATTTGCGCGTCTTCTTTCATCAACGCCCACGCCAACGATTTGTCCATTTTCAAAAACCACTGCCACAGGTCGGTTACTGTCGGCGAATGTAGAAATAACAGTTGATGGGTATTGGCTTAATCGCGTTTCTGAGAAAGAATTTTGATCTCCACCATTTGGAAATTGTTGCATATCATCTAGCTGAATTTTATCGCTAAAACCCGCTGTTTCTAATGTCATATCATAAGTTGCGCCATAGGCATTTATCACACGGCTCTCATCAATCAAATCACGGGCAATCCAATCACTCACATAAATTTGTTGTTTAGAATTACAGCTTGGGCAACTTTGTCCTGTTGATTCAAAGATAAGAACCCAGTCTTTATCATCTTTATTTGCGATTAAAAAATCATCAATTTGTTGCGCACGATCTGGATAAAGGGCAACGGCCTCCGCATGAGCGGCAGGACCATCACGGTTAACACGGTTACTATCAATATTGCCAATTTGAACAGATTGTTTGGTACGAATATTATAAGCATATGTTGAGGCGCCAAATGGCCCAGGGGCAGGCTCATCCGTTAAGACACGTTGCTGCGTACATACATCAGCTTGGTTCAGCCACGTCAGTAGTAATGTTTGTGGAACCTGATGCACAGGTAAGATGAGGTTATCCTGTACAGGTATATCGTTGAGTGCTTTTAACATTGTTATTCTCCCTAGAAAAACAATGTTTTACCATATCGTTAAATTATGTCAATGAAGAGTTTACTCGCCTTGCGCCTTGGTAAAGCCTTCTACACCGTCAAACGTGTGTAACATAAGAGCATTCGTGAAGTTCATATCGGCTTCGTTTAGGTTAGAAAGAAGCTGAACGACTTCAGATGTATTGATCGTTTTTCCATCTTTACCAATGAAGCGTAAACGCCAGTTATCAGTACAGAATGTTTCCGCCGCGCCATCAGGCCAAACTTTCACCCCGCGATTTGAAATAATGTGGAGACCGATATTATCTGTTAAGCATGGCTGAACCAATGCCGCCAAATCATCAGGCTTGCCTTCATAATTCAAACCAATATCAACACCAATACGTTCTTTGGTTTCCATGACCACATCTTTTAGCGGTGGTAAAACGATACCTTTAGAATCTGAATCGTAAGCGCATTCGGTTAACGTAGAAGGTGATTGACCTAAACGTTCGATAACCGCTTCGGTGAATTCATCTGTACCAACGCGTTTCGTGCTTTGATCTTCGCGGTAAATATCACCGGTGTGGATACCATCCTCCAAAGTTTTCTTCCATGCATTGTGGATCTTCGTCGCAATGTCACCTTGTCCAATATGAACAAGCATCATCACCGCGCCTAAAATCAAACCTGATGGATTGGCAATACCTTTACCCGCAATATCAGGGGCAGAGCCATGCACAGCTTCGAACATACCAAAGTCTAAGCCAATATTAGATGAGCCACCGAGACCAACAGAGCCAGTGACCTCCGCCGCGACATCAGAAACAATATCGCCGTATAAATTTGGCAACACAATCACGTCAAACATCTCAGGGTGTGCAGCAACCTTAGCTGTACCGATATCAATAATCATGTGGTCTTGTTCGATATCTGGATATTCTTCACCAATTTCATCAAAGACTTTATGAAACAGGCCATCAGCCATCTTCATAATATTATCTTTAGTCATACAGGTTACTTTTTTGCGGCCATTCGCACGCGCATATTCAAAGGCGTAACGTACAATACGCTCTGTCCCTGGGCGGGAGATAAGCTTCAATGATGCCATCACTTGTTGAGATTGACGGTATTCAATACCACCATAAAGGTCTTCTTCGTTTTCACGCACGATGACCATATCCATATCTTCGTGATTTGTTTTCACAAAAGGATGGTAAGCAACACAAGGACGGACATTGGCAAATAAACCCAATGTTTTACGCACTGTTACATTCAGAGATTTAAAACCACCACCTTGGGGGGTTGTAATAGGTGCTTTTAAGAATATCTTTGTTTTACGCAAAGACGCCCAAGAGCTGTCTTCTATTCCTGATGGAACGCCGCGCTCATAGACAGCTTTACCAATTTCAATTTCTTCGATATCCAGACGCGCGCCTGCGGCCTCTAACACTTTTAATGTCGCATCCATAATAGCGGGGCCGATGCCGTCGCCGCGTGCAATTGTAATGGGAGTGTTCTTTAATGAAGACATGTGATAAAACCTTTTTGGAAATTAAATTCTAAAAAGAATTATACCTGCCTTAAAATTCTAGTCGAGGATAAATACAAAATAATGTCGTTGATTGCTCCGATTAAAGGCGAAAGCCTTAAGATTATTATGATTATCCTTTTAGGATGGACGACTTTCTCTTTTTGTGACGCTGGCGCAAAGTACCTGTCCCAAACCTACAGCCCTGCTTATCTTGTAACTATGGGCGCCATAATGAATTTCACATTAACCTTTTGTTGGATTTTATGGCGCAGAGGCATAAGCGGATTTAAAACCAATAATCAAAAATGGTTATTATTGCGTGCCCTCGCTATTGGAATAACATCTTACTGTATTGTCACCGCCTTTTCGCTTATCCCTATTGCCGATGTCTATGGCGTTACATTCGCCGCCCCCTTCGTCAGTGTCGTCTTGGCCGTATTCTTTTTGAAAGAGCACGTTGGCTTACACAGATGGCTATCCGTCATTATAGGTTTTATCGGTGTTTTAATATTGGTTGGCCCGCAATTTCAAACTTTGAACACAGGGTTGCTCTATGCGCTTACCGCCTGTTTAAGCATTGCCACAGGGACGATCATCATTAGAAAGATTGGCAAAGCAGAATATATGCCGTTGCTGTTTCTTTATTCTTTTATTGGTATGCTGGTTATCAATGCACCCTTAGCAATAAATGACTTTCAGTCTATTGGGCTTCCTAATCTTTTAGACCTGAGCTTAATATTAGGGAATGGCTTGCTTGTTCTTTTGGGTGTTTGTTGCACATCTTACGGATTGGCACACGCCCAAAGCACCGCAAGCGTTGCCCCATTTGTATATACACAAGTGATATGGGCATTTGTTTTTGGTGTGTTTATATTTGATAACATTCCAACAGTAGCAACCATCATTGGCTTAGTGATTGTCGTCGGTGCGGGGCTTTACATGATTTATCGTGAACGCCAGCTTAATAAGGCTAATCGTTATAGTAAATCGGCTTCACCTCTTTCGTGATTTCAATTTTTTTACGTGGCTTCTCATATATAAACTTACCGGATGAAACGATTTTCTTATCTTCACTGCGTTTATAAACGTAAATTCCAAGCACCGATAAACCAACGGCCCATATCGTACTAAGCGCTGACATACCTTCTAAAATATAGGCTGCTTTTTCTGTTTGAAATACGATAATATAGGCCAACCCAAACATCTGCGCCGCCCATGTCGCGGCCATAAGATATCCAAAGGTCGGACGCATACGACGCACATATTTATCATCAGAGGATATCTCCGCTCGCAAAGATTCATTGACTTGGAGGAGGCGTGCTTCAACTTCGGCAACGCGCATTTCTGTCATCACTTCTGCATGACGATGCGCCTCTTCCATTTGTTCAGGGGAAATAACACCGCCATCAAGTGCGCCTTTGACTTCACCCAACGCTTCTGCCGCAGTATGTGCGATGGGGTTGTCGATTTTAAGAAGAGCGCGTGAAACAAATTCTATAAGGATCGGCAGGCCAATTTTCCCTAGGATTGAGGTCAGCATTAAATATTCACCAATTTATAAAAGATATGACGACCAATCGTTTTAATAGATTTCTCACCTTTCGCCCAGTAAGGAGAAACATAATCGGCATGATAGTGCGTTGCGCCATTGGTGTTGTCTTTCAAAGTTCCAATAACGGCGCGGCGTGCAATACGTAAGGCAGTGGCAAAGTGAATATTATCCTCTTTCACCTCAATTAAACGCTTATAGCTAGGGTCATTTTTATTCCAACAGGAAAATTGATACGGTTTTTGGCAAACGCCTATGATGTCATTACCCCACCAATAACGACCCTTTTTCTCTGCAATCTTTACACGGTTGAGAACCACACAAGCAACAGCTTCCAGTCCTTCGTGTGGTTCACTACGCGCCTCTCCAAATATAGTGCGCGCTAACACATCAATCTCTAGATTTTGGTAATGCTCGTCTGCTTGTTCTTTTGTTTCGATTTTCTTTTCTTGCTCTTTGCTTGGGGCGCAAAAAAGCTCAATTATGTTCTTAAACATAGCTGTTCCTTTCGTCGTTATATTATAAATTTTTAAGTAAGTTGTTTGATTAGGTTCGGTAGCTCGCCGTAACCTTCTTCGCTTTTAGACAGGAAAAAAGTTGCACCCGCATTTTTAAGCATTTGTTTTATTTTATGAGGTGTGTTTTCGCCGCCAACACCACTTAAAACAATAATAGGTTTCCCTGTAATTTTACGAATTTTTTGAATAATTTCTGGTCCATACCCATCAGGTAGTGATAGATCAACAACGATCAAATCATACGGCTCCGCCTTTTCAAGAAAGTCATTGAGGTGCGTATAATGCTGGCAACGGCACTCAGGAACTGATTTCAATACTCTCTTAAAAAAGAAAAAATCAGCCTGACTATCTTCTAAACATACAATATTAATCATGTTTAACCGCTTGAGCTTGGGCATTTTTTATCAAAGCTTCATAGGCATGTGTTTCAATACCTGAAAGCCTGTCGTCAAGACGTTGAAGGACATTTTCAATTCTCACGACTTGTCTATCTGTTTCAATTTTATGATGTTTAAAAGTTGTTTTTTGTATCGCGAACTCAATAATCAGGTCATTAAATTGATCTGTTTTTTGTTCAACTTTTTTCAATCTATAATATAATATTCCAGCCTGAGCGATTAAAACCGCGATTGTAATAAAATCATTTATAGAAAAATCTGTATAATTCATTTTAAATTCCTATACCTCAAATTCTGTTTTAGCTTTTTGTTGTTGTGACGTGCCAAACCATTTTCTTTTAGCGGTCGCATAACAACGTTTGATGCGAACAGGTTCCAGCGTAAGCGCACCAGAAACGGCATCTAAACCATCATCTTTTGCATTTTTATGATGCGGTTGCCATTCCATCATCTCAGTTAAGAATGGTGTTTGTTTTACACTCTCATGGACGGATAAGGCGCGTGAGGCCATGACAACATCAAAGGCTTCTAAAATCCTTAAAGATTTTGTTTTTGTTGACGTTTTTTCAAGAACTGCGCATGAGATATTTTTTTGTGCCAGTTCTCTTTTCAAAATAGATGGTAAAAACTTTCCAATACCGTTCGTTTCAATCGCGATTGAAGGGACGTAATATTCGTTTAACGTCTTTGCCACGATTTCACATTGAAGCGAGGCCTCATCTTGATTTTCGTTTTCGACATGAACCTTGATGTATTGAATATCATGCAGATAATGATTTCCATCTTCATCGGTAAAGACAATAGCGAGTACACTAGCATCCCCATTATGTGAGCCAAAGGCCGGATCCCACCATGCCTGACAAGACACAATCTTGTTTTCCATGATGGATAAGTATGTTTGCCCCATCACTTCGGTATATTTGATATCAGCATCATAAAATCCTAGAAGATTACAATCTAAACGCCCCTCCATAACGTTCACAGGCTCTAACATCATTTGGGACGTAAACTTACTTACACCTGTTTGTTTTCTTAACAGATCTATATCGTCTTGTTTAAATTTTTCAGGCCATGCGCATTTATTCTTCTTATTCAAAAGAGGGATTTTCATACGTTTAAAGCCTTCTAGAAACGTATTATTTTCATTTATTTCCGCACGTGGTTGCTGGGCATATATTGAAAAATAGGTGTGCGGCGTACCGACATAAAGTTGCGTCCCACCGGGCACAAGGACGAAGTTACTTTCTTGCAATTTCAAGCGTAAATCCTCACGCTTATAGGCGGTCTTTGATGTATTTGGTACCTCTACATCATCATAGATAATGATATCGGCGCGCGCGCCTGTAATGTTCGTCGTAATCCCCGCCGCCATAACGGACGGATCACGCATTTCTTTATGGCGATGAATTGTAAAGCGATCAGCCGCCCACTGATCAGGTTTAGACGGCCTTAGCGATGCGGTTAAAGGATGCTTTTCGATTATCTTGCGAATGTTCCGCACCATTTTGGATGACAGGGGAGAATCCGCCGCCAACACTAGGATACGCAAATCCGGATCCTGCAGTAGCAGCCACGCGCAAAACAGGCCGACTATTGTCGACTTCCCTGCGCTGCGGAAGGCCATCAGAAGAAGACGATTGTCGCCCTTCTTCCACGAGCTTTCGAGCCACCTTGCCATTTTGAAATGAATGGAAGGTGTTATGTAACCCTGTTTTTTGTTCCATGATGATAGAAACACTGCAAAATTTATATATTTCTGCAATGTATTTCCTTTCTCAATGCCATCTAAATTATGACATCTTAAGTTATAAAATTATTATATTGAATTATCTTCCAAGTGCTGGATAACCTCGGCTTGAGCTTGTTTTAGAAGTCTTCTAATTTTTCCTGTTTCAGAAAAACTATCAACTGCCATATCTTGTGTTTTTAAAAATTTAAGAAGAAGCTCAATGTTGCTTAAAGAAATCTTTATTGCCTTATGATAATCTATAAAATTCTTATTTTTTGTTATATCTGTTTCGTCGTTTTCATCTCGACCGTATTGCGTAAACTCATCTAGGCTTTCGACGATACGTTCCAAAATTTTGGGTAAAAATTCCTGAACATAGTTATTAATTATTTTATCTGTCATATTTTAAAACTTTCCGATGATGAACCATTGCCCGCCATCTGAAACAACTGTGATCGCGTTATATTGTGAAGGTAAAGGTTGATTGAATCCGTCTGGCCCACTTCCGCCAAGCTCACTCACGGTTATACCGTTTGATGAAACATCTGTTTTCTTGAGGGTGACTGTGCGCCCAACTGCTTCTGGTGCGTTTGCTGGTGGAAGGCGCGCTTCTAAAGCACCGCCAAAACTTGATAGCAAATACGTATCAACAGCCATATCAATATCATACAGGCCACTACCATCATAAAAACGCGTATTACCTGCCGAACGGTTAGAGGCAATAACAAACCATTCAGCCCCATTAGACAGCACCGTCATGTAATCATTTTCTGATCCTAGATAATAATTGCGGCTATCGGGTCCATTACCATTTTCTTCTTGTATCGTGATTACATTTTTTGAGCTGTCGATTTTTTTAAGAACCATCATAACACCCACAGCATTTGATGCTTGGGGTAGCTGCACGGTTAACGCGCCGCCAAAGCTGGATAACAAATGTACCGAGTGTGAAGTATCAAGCGTGATCGTACCTTGCGCGTCTTGGTATTCAGTATCATACCGCTGAAGCGTGGAGTTCATGTCTGTTACTGTCGTACGTTGCAGACGGTTTTTATGCGGAAATCCTGCATTATAAGCTGTATATTTTCCTCCTGATAAATCCCAAATGGCGGAGCCATCACTTACCGAAAGTAAATTAAAAATAGAAGTTTCGATTGAGCCGTTTTCAAGCTTTATATTTGGAACCTGATTATTACTTTCGGCATAAGGATTTACAAAAAGTGTTTCGCCCGCCCCTGCTCCAACGATAAAGCAACCCTGCGCTGTGCCTTTAACGTTGGCCTCGCAATCTATGAAAGCGTTATTATATCGGCCATGTTCAATGTAAAACCCTGCGTTGCTAATATCTGCGCTTAAAGAATATGCTCGGCACGCGTGGAATTTATTCGCGTTGGGCGTATCCCCTGCCCCTGTTCTGGTTAAATGAAAACCATTGATTGCGGGTTGTTCAACCAGAACGCGATCAAAGTTATTCCAGTAACATGGGAAATTTGTGTCATTATATCCATCAAGTTGAACGCCCGTATTGCTCTGGCGGATAACAATGTCACAGATAGAATTTTGAACACAGGGACGGTCGCGTCCATATAACTTCAGGCCAACATCACCACCAATAATTCTAAAATCAGAGAGGGTAATATAATCAGCAACCAGTTCAATCACGTTAAAGCTTTTGTCTTGCGCCTGTATAACACTTGTTTGACCTGCCCCACGCAATGTTTGCCCTGCCGATAAAGTAATAGGCGCAGAAGTTAGGTAGGTTCCTTCTGGAATGAAGATACTGTCATAAGCCGTTAAGGCTTGCTGTATAGCGAGTGTATCATCTGTTAAGCCATCGCCTTTTGCGCCAAAATCTTTAATGGATATCACATCAGATAGCTTGTTTGTAACGGGACGTGTCGCCGCCCCCATACCTGCTACCGTATTATCGCTCACTATCGGTGTGCCATCCAACGCAAGGGGAATAGGATTTCCATTTTCATCAAAACCTAAGACTGTGTTTGCGCGTTGTTCACGCGATGGCAACGTATTTTGCGCGGTTGCTTCATGATCGCTGTAGCGGAGCATGGGCGCAAGATCACGGTTTATCTGTTGAACAGAGGCTGTCAGATAATCTAACTCGTTGTTAATTGCCTGAGCGGAAAAATCACCACCTTCTAAAAAATCTGTTACACGCTCCAACGGGATACGACGTTCAATCGTAACAATAGTGCTTGGCTCTGGTGCAATATCAAACACGACATAACCGCCATCCGTATCACCGACGTCTGTGATATCAAAACCACTAAATTGTTCTGCTCCATCAAAATAAACGTGTAAATCTTCACTAGCAAAAATAGGAAAGTTATAAATAAAGTCAGTTTCTGTGCCATTGGCAACATATCGAACCAAGGGCTCAATATCTGGGATCTTAATATGTTCGGTCATATATAGTTTCCTTATTGTTTGATATTTCAAGAAATGTGTGTTGTTATATGGGTATGAAAATATTGCTTTCCACACTTATCGTTTTTGCCTTCGTGCCAGTTGCACAGGCTCAATATAATGGAGAGAACGCGATTGATGCGTATCATCGCGAAGTCAAAGAAATTGATGCGCGACACCGTCAATATGAACAAGAGCGAAAAAGCTATCTTGATCAAAAAGACGAGCCCTATTTTTATGACACCAAAGCATCCAAAGATGATGCCTACGAAACGTTCAAAACACCTAAAGCCAAAAATCAATTAGATATAACAGGCAGTTCAAAGGCACAGACAAAATCTTCTGCCAGTGTTTTACAAGATATGTTTAAGAGCGCAGATTAAAAACCTTAGAATACGCTTAGTAAACGGCTTACATCATCTAAATCAGAGGAACTAGAAAGCTTTTGACGTTCTGCCAACTGAGTGCGTTGCAACGTGTTTACACTCGTCTTATTCAATAAGCTTTGGTCAATAGATTGAGATTTCAGTTTATCTAAGCGCTCACGCGTTGCACGCTCCGCATCAGACTCTTCAAAAAGCCCTAACAACACCGCTTCGGAGGAGCCATCACCATTAGAGATACCCTGACCGCCAGTTGCAGCGCGCTGTCTCGCTACGGCACGCTTCAGGGAGTTACGTCTTTCCGATTCAATTTTTTCGCTTTGAATTTGAAGTTCCGCTTTTTTTGCGGCGGCGTCTTGTGCAGCTTGTCTTTGATCCAAAGTTTGTCTTTGTTGTAATTGACTGAGCGCCAGATCCTGGCTTTTTTCTTCAGAATTGTCAAAAACGCTCGCAATGGTATTTGCCGTTTGGAACAATGCCAATGCTTGCGCTGCGACAGGTATAATACTAGCCATATTTTTTCCTCTTTATATTAATCGTTAATTTTTATTTCGTCAGATGTTGATAATAATGTGAATTGATAAGGTAAATTTTGTTCAATACGCCAATAAGATTTTGTTGCGTCTTGAAGCCACCCTAATGAGCGAACAGAGATATCACCGCTTATTTTTTCTGGCGGTTCATCCAATATATTATCTTGGTTAAATCTTTTGAGGTTCACCTCTTTTAAACCTTGCCCAATATCAAGCGTTAAGCTTTGGGTATCCTTCACTCTAAAGATGCTCTCTATCAGGCGGGTTTTACGTCCTGCACTCGCTTCCGTCATTGCCAACGGCAAAGGCTCAAGAATATGAGAGTACGAAAGACCAACTTGAACCTTTAAGGCAGGATCAGGCAGCGTGACCTCCCCATTAACAACCGTTATTAAGTTATCTAATAAAATACCATCGGCAAGAATACTGACGGATAGACCTTCAAGATGATCTAATCCTAACCAGGTCACCTTTGGTACAGCTGACTCAAATTCTAAAGCGGAGTCTAAGAATATGTTTTGGTTAAATTTCTCAATAAAAAATTTTTCATTTCGCTCAACCAGTAAGTAAGCATTCTCACCGACCACACTGATGGAATGAACATGGCCTTGTGTTTCTTGCAATGTCCAAGCGCGCACTCGTTCGGCACGATAGAATGTCATTGTTGCCAATTTTCCATCAGCGCGTACCGCAAAGATAAGGCGGCGATACTGATCGTAATCTTGGTCGATAATATCAATAGGAATATGGCGCGATGCCAATGCTAAATCTACGGCAGTATAGGCTTGCTCAATATCCGTATAAAGAAACTCACGAATTTCCTGACCATTTTCAGCAACAAATATTGTTGCGCCATCAACAGTAACAGGTGGGACATAACGGTCAATCACGGAGCCGACACGCGTTTGACGATTAAGTTGGACTGTATTAGGAGTCAGCGGCGTTCCTGTCACCATCCATTCAGCACCACTGGTAAAGACTTGCAAATGACGGCCAGAAAAGATTCCACGGATCGCATTCACTTGATCAGAAAGAATTGCGAATTCAATCGATTCATCATCTAAACCTGTTCCTAAATCAAAATTAAAAAGATCGCCCGACTTTGAAAACCAT
Organism: Alphaproteobacteria bacterium; assembly: GCA_023301785.1. Taxonomy (GTDB): domain Bacteria; phylum Pseudomonadota; class Alphaproteobacteria; order Micavibrionales; family Micavibrionaceae. Next base: position 19,417 of record JALZUF010000235.1, read on the forward strand.
AGCCTATTTGGTAAATCCCGCGAACCACCAATAACCAAGCGATCTTGATGGAAAGCTACCGAAATAGGATACCCCCTTACAGGAGAATAAGCTTGTTCAAACCAATCAATCGTTGCGTCTGTTGAGATTAGGTCCTCAACCGTTATGACGCTCACGACTGTTGGTGAATTATAACTGGTGATTTCAACTTGCTTGCCACCTATTTGCAATCTTGTCCCTGCGTGTAGCGGGGAAAATACAGCGCTTGAGGCTGTTAATGTTACCGTTCCGCTTAAGGCACTCGGTGTAATAGTTACACTGCTATTAGCGAATTTATAGAATGGTTGGAAGCTTACATTTTCATCAGCAAAGAAGTTCCAATCATCTAAAACAAACTGCCCTAGATTGTTACGTACCAATGTTTTTGGGTAATAATCAGGATGCGTTAATAACAATGTATCGGCACTTTGTGTCCATGCCACCTGTGAAATATCATTTTCAGGCCAAGGGGATGCCAAAGTTGTGATTTTCGTATCGTTTAAATACACATCAATTTGATTACTTGTCAGCACAAGTAAGTAAGTTTGCTGTGTGTTGAATTCAAATGGAATAAGGCGACCGTTTCCATTCACTGTATCAATATATTCCAAACCATCACGGCGGGTAACGCCGCCTGTTGGAAATATAAATAAATTCTGCATTTTGGTCGCACCATTTTGGTAAGCAACCAAATCACCACGCCCCAGCAGATCGTCTGATATTTCACCTGATGTGAAATTACTATTTACTTGTCTAAACCTTGTCATTTGTTTACCTTTTATGATGAAGATGAAAAAAATTGTTACTGTTATTGTTTGCGTCTATTTTTCTTTACTCGTTGTGGCATGCACACCACCCGACGAGGGAAACCTTGACCCACGTTCCGAGAGTTTTAGTACCTATAATAAGAAGCTGCGTGATTTGTCTAAAGCATATGACAAATTATATTCTAGGTATTATGACCCAGAAAAATCATTTGATTTGTTTCTTAGTTATTTTCTGATGAAATCAGATAACGCCTATACCAAAGATAATTGCGCTCAAGCCATTGAGGATAACTTTGAGAAATTTGATCTTATTTTTTTCAAAGCGGATACGAAGAAAAAGCTGAAATCTTTTTGTGATTACAATATTAAAAGCCTGATGGCGCTTGGTGATCAGTATTTAGAAAAATCACAGGACTTTGATTACAATACCTTAACGGCGATGCATCTTTATTATAATGTACACAGTAAATCCTTGGATGAAGCTATCGACAATGATAATTACTCCAACGAGAATATAAATATAGGAAAAAATAGTTACAACAAGTTCAAAAGTCTACGAAAACAATTGTCTAAAAACTACATAGACTTAGCTAATTACATCCCATTTGATCGAGACGGTTTTGAGTAGAATTGATAACACGTTCATAATTTTCCGCTTCTCTTTGGTATTTGTTCTGATCTCGTATCACATAAGATAGTTCTGATATCTTAGCTTTAATTTGACGCGCAATGTCAACACCATCTAAACCATCCATAGCCAAACCAGCCATAGAAAATCCGCGTCCCTTTTTATCCCCTAAGCCCACTACATTTAGTGCCGCCTTTTTGGGTACATTACTCAGTTCATTTTCTAGTCTATTAATTTCTGATCTTAAACTCATGGCTTCATCATTTTTTGCATTCATCTGACGAAGCCTACCCTCTAAAACGGTTATCATATTTCTTAACTTAACATTTAAGTCTCGACATTTTTCTTTCTTTTTTTGATTCACGACCTACCTCACATTTATGAGGTTAAAATCTTCTATTCTATTTGGGCTGTCTTGTTGCGCATCGATTTGACGAGCGCGTTCAAACTCGTCTTTCGCTATTTTGTAATAACTGTCAGACCTAGATGTGCTCTCTGTGACAGGAATACAGAATTCTGCCGCTAGCCTTGCGATAAGCGCCATATCAAAGAAAGGCGGGAAGGTTTCCTCTTCGGGTCTAAAGATATAACTTAAGATGACTTCGTCTGCATTGGTGTGCAGCTCTTGACGATAAATACGGTAATTTAAACCACGCGCGCGATCATGACTACCCGCCGAGATACCGCGCAAGTAATCTAAGGGAAGTTGGAACGCATTTTTATAATCTGCCGTTGGCGGTGTTGCCAATTTTGTTAAAGACAACTGACCTGTTGCAAACGTCCATGGATACGCGGACAAGATAGCATCACGTATTGGCTCATACAGAACGCGAGCAATTTCCGACTCTGCCGTTTCATCATTAAACGATGTAATTGGGGACGCACCTAACCTCACAAGCGCGCGTGAACATAAACCAATGTCATTCAATGCCATTGTCTTTCTCCTTATATTTTGTTTTTT
>JALZUF010000236.1 GCA_023301785.1 Alphaproteobacteria bacterium
GCAACCGAGTGCTTTTCCATATATTCTGACATATCCATACGCACCATCGCCGTATCATCATCAAATAAGAATTCTGCCAACGCTTTCGTTAGCTCAGTTTTACCAACCCCTGTAGGGCCTAAAAATAAGAACGAACCAATCGGCCTATTCGGAGATTGAAGCCCTGCCCGCGCACGACGTACAGCGTTCGATACCGCGACAACGGCTTGCTCTTGACCAATAACGCGCTCGCCAATCTTACCTTCCATTTCAAGCAGCTTTTCACGCTCACCTTCCATCATCTTATCGACAGGAATTCCTGTCCATTTACTAACGATATAGGCGATATCATTCTCTTTAACCTCTTCCTCAATCATATGGTCTTGGCTCATCTTTGATGTTTTCACCAAAAGCTCTTCTAATTGCGGAATTTGGCTATATTTAAGCTCACTGGCACGTGTCCATTCGCTGTCACGTTCTGCTTGCTCCAGCTCAATACGCGCCCGATCAAGTTGCTCAACAACCTTTTGCCCAGCATTAAGCTTTTCTTTCTCAGATTGCCATTTTAGCGTTAAATCCGCTGATTTTGACTCAAGCTCTTTTAATTCCTTTTCAAGGTCTTTTAATCGCTCTTTAGAACCAGCATCCTTTTCTTTCGACAAAGCTTCACGTTCGATCTTTAATTGTACAATGCGACGATCAAGCTCATCAATTTCTTCTGGCTTACTATCGACCTGCATTCTAAGGCGTGAAGACGCCTCATCAATCAAATCGATAGCTTTATCTGGCAAGAAACGATCTGTAATATAACGGTTAGACAAGGTCGCCGCACTAACAATGGCAGCATCCGTAATACGTACACCATGATGCGCTTCGTATTTTTCCTTTAAACCGCGCAAAATAGATATTGTGTCCTCAACAGTAGGCTCTTCTGTGAATACAGTCTGAAAACGTCGCGCAAGCGCAGCATCTTTTTCAATATATTTACGATATTCCTCTAACGTCGTCGCTCCAACCATATGAAGCTCACCACGCGCAAGCGCAGGTTTTAGCATATTGGACGCATCCATAGAGCCCTCAGACGCCCCTGCACCAACAAGCGTGTGCAACTCATCCAAAAACAAGACAATCTGGCCATCGGCACTCGTAACTTCGTCAAGAACCGCCTTTAAACGTTCCTCAAACTCACCACGGAATTTTGCCCCCGCAATAAGTGATCCTAAATCTAGGGACATTAACTTCTTATTCTTAAGGCTTTCAGGAACATCACCATTCACAATACGAAGGGCAAGCCCTTCAATAATAGCCGTTTTACCGACCCCAGGCTCACCGATTAAGACGGGATTATTCTTTGTACGTCGCGATAATATTTGAATTGTGCGGCGGATTTCTTCATCACGCCCAATAATGGGATCAAGCTTTCCCTTACGTGCCGCATCGGTTAAATCACGCGCATATTTTTTCAAAGCTTCGAAATTATCTTCTGCTGTGGCCGTATCAGCCGTACGTCCTTTACGCATATCATTGATGGCCTTATTCAAAGTGTCTGGTTTAACACCAGCCGTTTCAAATATACCAGCAACATCCGTTGATTTTGCCATGACAACTGCCTGCAAAATACGCTCAACGGTAACAAACTTGTCACCTGATTTTTCCGCTAAATTCAATGCGTTATCAAGCGTCTTTGATAAATCACCTGAGATACGAAGTTGCCCCGCACCACCACCTGTCACGGAAGGAAATTTTGCAATGGCAGATTCAATATCCTTACGCAATCTCGCTTCATTACCACCGCAAGTTTCAATCAGAGATGACGCAATATTATCCTCATCATCCAACATCACCTTAACAAGATGCTCTGGCTCTAACGATTGATGGTTAGAACGCATCGCAAGCGTTTGCGCGTGCTGCATAAGGGTACGTGATTTTTCGGTAAGTTTGTCGAAATCCATAGCTGAACAATCCTAAATCGTAAGTTATTTAATAATAGAACTATTATAACAGCATTTTGACAATATTTAGACAATAAAAAAGGCAGGAAAACCTGCCTTGATATTAATCAATTAAATAAGATGATTTACGCATTTTCCATCGCACGTACAGGTTCAGCATCTACTTCAACACTTTCCCCTAAGATACTGGAAGGTAAGCCTAAATCATCACTGTTGGCTTTATTACCTGCATTGTCATCTTGCACTTTCTTTTGAGGCTGTTGCTTCTGTGCATTTTGAGCTTCACGTTGCTGTTGTTGCTCATTAATAGTAGAAATAATGCGTTGATAATGCTCAGCGTGCTGCATATAGCTTTCAGCCATAACCATATCGCCAGAAGAAAGAGCATCTTTAGCTAAAGCTTCGTATTTTTCAAAAATTTGGTGTGCAGTTCCACGAATGCGTACATCTGGCCCATTACTATCATAAACCTGTGTTCTGTTGTTGCCGCCTTTACCACGGTTATTACGGCCTCTTGGCCTTCTGTTTGCGCCTGCATTTCTCATTGGACTACCATGCTCTCTTTATTATTTCTTTATATTCCCACTTACAATTCAAAACTTAAAATTTGATTTTCCCGAATCTTTTAAGTTATCAACAGAATCATACACACGTACAACTGTACATGATTCACATACAGCCGCCAAACATTTATCTGCTTTTCGTAAATTAATTTCTAAAGGACTTAATCTTCAGATGTTCACTTACGTTTATGTTTTGAACAAATTAACAATAACGCCGCGTGCGCATTTCGTACAACCGTACAAGCAAAAAAACTTTTATTTATCCCCACAGCAAATTACTTGGAGATTTCCACAACCCTTGGAATCCCTGCTAAATCGGCCTTCGAGTCGCATAGCAAAAGGTTAGATTCGTCCACGAGTCGCGTTAACGATTCTAGCTGCCCAATTCCCATTTCTAGGAATGCCCTATTGTTGCCATTTAATTTATCTTTTAAACCAAAAATAATTTTTTTATATTCATCAAGACCATCATTTCCACCCGAAAGTGCCAAAATTGGGTCATGATTCTTAACTTCCCTTGATAGATTCTCAATGTCAGATTCGGGTATATAAGGTGGATTTGAAGTCAAAATATCAAAATCCTGCCCCTCAAGCCCCTCAAACCAACTCCCCTGATGAAAATCTATACGGCTACTCATTTTGTGTTTTTGAGCATTTTGCTTGGCAACCTCGAGTGCTTCGACGCTAATATCCACCGCTGTCGCCGTTGCGTTGGGCAATTCAGATAGTAACGTAATTGGAATACACCCTGAGCCCGTTCCCAAATCTACAATATTTAAAGGCGCATCACGAAGCCCTTCACGATCAACCCAAGCCAATACGGCCTCAATCAATGTTTCCGTGTCAGGTCGTGGATCGAGTACGTGTTGATTAACCTCAA